>JAAVBQ010000019.1 GCA_014803485.1 bacterium
CACCAACAGACCCTTTTTCTGATGAATTGCAAACACGCGGTCGCCCACCTTCAACATCATGCCGCACTGCGCGGAATAGAGCCCTCCGTTATCGCTACCCGTTCCGGCAATCATGCCGCCTACCTGCAAGGCTTCGAGGTTGAACACATAGATGCCGTTGCTGGTGGAGATGTAGCCTTTCTGCGGGTTGACGCCCACAAAGCTGCGGCCATCGGCTATCGAATTTCCGTTGCCATCGGTGGCGATGTGGGGAAGCTGCGCGATGCACTTCATAGTCTTGGCATCGCAAACCGTTATCCTTCCGCCCCTTACCGAAGCTCCCATATCACGCTCCTGCTTGGATATGATATACATACGGTCTTCGTATATCGCCCCGTATTGGCTCGTACAACCCAATTCCCTGCCCGGATTTTCTTTTTGGAACACCCGGTATTCCCATTCGCCGTTTGCGTGCAGGAAATTAATCGTGCTGTTCTGATGCCCGAACCAGTCTTCGTTGAGGACGAACACGCCTTGCGTGTAGTCCGCTTCCTGCGCCCGGAGAGGGCATAGGCATAGCATAAAGGCTAAACAAAGCCAGTCAACTTTTTTCATAACGTATTATTGCTTATTGTTTTCTGTTATCCTGTTTTTCTACGTGCAAATCTTCCGCTTTGGATAGTTCGGTGGACGTTTCCCCAAGCCAACCGCAACTTTGGCTCACACCCGTATAGACGCGCACAAAGTCTATGCAGGGCAGATGCACGGAATTTCCGTTTTCATCCACCGCCCACTCTATATTGAAACTCGATTTATCGGCCACTTCGTTGGGATGATTGTCCACATAACCCCAATCGTAGGCGTAGAGTACGTAATAGGAGCCGTTTCCGCTTTCGTCCACGGCGTTGTTCGCCAAAAGTGTCCCCTCGAAGCTCAACACCGATTCGCTCACCCATTGCGGATAATAGCTTTGGCGGTGATAGGCGTTGCGGGGCACATAGCCGGTTTTTCCCTCGCTGTCGGTGAAGCGGATATAGGCCGTGTCGGTAAGGGTGGAATTCTGTTCGTCGGGACGCTCGTAGGCTATGCGGTAATGATGTTTGGTTTGAGGCTTGCGGTATTCACTGCCCGCCAACTCATACCAAGGGTCGTCGGGAATGCCGTTTTGATTGCGGTCAAAGCTCACCGTCACAATGCCCGGCTCGCTGCTGCCGCCCGAATCGGGATTGTCGGGATTGGGGTTTTCGGCGGAATAGAAAGCGTTGCCGTATATCTTGAAGTCGTATTGCCCCGGCACGTTCACCACGCTGTGGTCGAAACCGAAGGTAACGTAACCGCCGTAGGCGCCCAACGAAATCATCACANCGTTGGTTCCCCCGATGGATTCCTCCGTTTTCTTGAGCATATCGGCGTAGGTATCGCCGTTTTCGTAGACGGGCATGAGGTTCACGAACTGCCCCGGCGCAGGGCNGTATTCATANACGCGGGCGATGTAGGGNCTNTANGCCACNTCTTCTTCCCATACCGCAATCNTNANNTCGTGCGTGTAGGGNTTCTCCCTGTCTTCTATCTGCAGACGGAAACGGAACTCGCCCTGTGTGGCCGAACAGAAAACAAANTCNCGTTCTTCCGATACCACGCGCTCGTTTCCCGCGCTNTCGAGAGAAGTCCATNTATAGNGGCTTCCCGGAAATTCGGGATGCAGCACCAAGGCTTTCATGCGCGCCACCACATAGGTGTCGTCTATGCCAAGGTTCACCATNGGTATATCGGGNCGGCAGGCAACGAAAAGNATTGCCGTCAGACACCATGAAGCCAATCTGTATGCCGTTTTCTTCATTTCTTCCGCCCTCGTCTATATTATTTATACAAAAAAGTCATGTGCGCGGGAATGTCGCCGGTGCGNACACTCCATTTTTTTNGTCCGTCCTTGCCGTAGCANTGCAACACGCCGCTCGACACGTAGTTTTTGGCATCGGTGACAAAAATGTCGCCGTTGTAGGGATTTACCGCNATGCCGTAGGGTATCTTGATGTCTTTTTCCGTGCCGTCGGTAATGAAACCCGATGCCGACAAGGTTTTGGANGCGATATTGAAAATGCCGTAGGAAACGTGGTTGCTTTCGGTCTGNTTGNTCCACGAAACGCCNTAGAAATAGAGCGAATCGCCGGCAATCACAAACTCCGTGCAAGGAATGTCGAAAGTGCCGCTCACCGCCATTTCCTTGGTGGTGCTGTTTTTCCGCTCCAAGAGATGCAGGGCGGGNGNTATCTGCCCGTAGTCGCCGCGCGAGCCNACCCAAAGCCTGTCGTANCGGTCTTTNCGCAAACGGTGCAGGTTGATGCCCACCGGGATTTTCTGCACCTGCTTCATGCCGTAGCGCTCCACCACAGACACCGTGGAATCGTAGGCGGGAACACGGTAGCCGCCCGAATTGGCCACATAGATGTATTCGCCCAAAATCTCCAATTCATCGGGCTGGTAGCCCACACTCACCTCCCTTGTAACGGTCAGTGTGGCTGTATCCACTTCGAACACCGCACCCAACTGAGCGTTAGGGTCTATGGACACCGGCCCCACATAGGCCGAAACATAGGCCTTGCCGCGCGAAAAACGGATATAGCGGCAGTTGGGAATGTCTATTTGCCCGATACGCACGCAGGTGCGCGCATCCATCACCTCCACCTTGTGCGAACAGTTGATGACNGCATAGAGTTTGCTTCCGTAAATCTGAATGTCGTTGCCAACATCACCCAACTCCTTGATAACGGTTGGATTGCGTTCGGCATAGAGGTTGCGGATATAATAGCCGTTCACAAAATCCACATAGTCTATGGAAGCCTTGTTGCTTCCCATATTGCCCTCGTTGAGCAGATACATCCCTATGGGCTCGTTTGGCGCGAAAGAAGCTTCCGNCCGCACGGGAACAGGCANNAGCTCGTATTCGGTGGGCACCACGATTTCGTCCTTGCGGCAGGCGCAGAACAGGCAGGCGCAGAACACCTCCGCAAGCAGCGGATAAAGCAAAACCGTGAAAATGCGTCTTCCTTTCATAACTCTTAAAATTCAACCGTCAACGACACCCTGTAATTGCGCCCCGGCATGGGATAATTCAAAATCACATCGTAGTCCTGATTCAACAGGTTGTTGATCTCCACCCTCGCCTTGAGGCGGATTTTCTTGATTCTCCATGCGCCCGAAACCGANACGTCGTGCGTGTACCAAGGTTGCGTATAGTTGTAGACGATGTTTTCCTGCTGATTGTAGCGGCCTCCCACATAGATGAAGCTGTAGTTGAGCGCATAGTCGCGCCACGTGAGCATTCCCACCGCCGAGCCGCTGTGCCANGGGATATAGGGGATTTGGTCGCCGTAGTAGGTGTCGGAAGGGTCGGTGACGTCTATGGCGGTCTGATAGGTGTATTGCAGTTTNCCCGTCAGCGACCATTCGTGCGGGAACNGCAGGGTGAACTGTGCCGTAGCGTCCACACCGTTTATCTTCACCTTGCCGAGATTGAGCATCGTCCAACGGAACTGTTGCCCCTTNGGATAGGCGATAATCTTGTCCTTGACGCGGTTGTAGTAGTAGTCGGCCTTGATTTCGAAGCGATGGAAAACCCCTTTTTTCCGTTCTATCTCGTAGACCACGCCCACATCGTGCTGCACGGCCAATTCGGGTTTGAGATAGGCGTTTCCCATATCGGTATAGTAGAGGTCGTTGAAGGTGGGATAGCGGTAGGCCTGCTTGTAGAAAGCGTTGAAGGTGAGTCCGATTTTTTTGAAAGGTTGATAGGAAAGGAAAAATCCCGGCGTAACCTTGTATTTATTAGGAACCTTATCCCGCCCGCGCGATTCCTCGTTGANGAACGTTCCCAAGACCGAAGCCTGCAACTTCACNTGGTCGAACAGGTTCATCGCCGTGGCCGCCGCCAGCCAATGGGAATTGCGGCTCACGTTTATGTATTCCTCCATGCCGTTCCACTGGAAATCGTAGGCCAGCGACACATCCCACCACTTGAAAATTTCCACCTTGTTGGCAATCGAAGCATAGACCTCGCGCTGCACGTAGATGTTGTCCACGTGAATNAGCTTGTCGTCGTTGTTCACATAGTGCGTGTAGTCGTAGGCGTATTTGGCGTTGAAACGCATCTGCCAGCGTCCGAAAAATTCGTCCTGCAATCCGGCCTGCACGAAACTGTTTCTGTCCCAAAGCCGCTCCCCGCGCCGCCATACATTGTTGACNATNGCCCCGGGTATGCCGCGTTCGGAATTGTAGTGATAGGCCTGAAAACGCCAAAAACCCGTGGAGGAATAGTAATGGTTCAGACCCGCTTCCACACGCACCGCNTTGATGTCGCCGTTCTGCCGCACGGCGGTGGTGTCGTAGGCCACCTGCCCCGAGGGGGTGACGCGACGGTAGCGGAACTTATACTTGCCGTTGGAACTGAGCACTTCGGCGTTCATGGTCACATTCACCTTCTCGCTCAACTTATACTCCATAAGCAGCGAGGGGTTGACGAGGAAGAACGAGCCGGCTTTCATCGAGGCCCGCATATTGAATTTCTTAGTGCTGTCGAAGCGCGGACGGCGGCTGTTGAGATAGACGCTGCCCGACGAACCGAACTCGCGCGCACTTTGCAGAATGTCGCTTTTCTGCCCGTTGTAGAGCGCAATTTCGTCTATGTTCTCCAACGAGAATTTGCCCAAGTCTATCTGCCCGTTCTGCGCATTTCCCAATTGGACGCCGTTGTAGTAGACTCCGGTTTGATTGGTNCCCATGCTGCGGATATTGACGGTCTTGATGCCGCCCACCCCGCCGTAGTCTTTAATCTGCACGCCCGAAAAGAAGCGGATGGCNTCGGCCACCGAAAGGCTGTTGAGACGCTCCAACACGGCACCTTCCAATTTTTGGGGCGCGATGATTTCCTTAGAGGGCGCTTTGATAACCACCTCGTTGAGATAGTAGTAGCTACTGATAGTATCCGCATCGGGGGGCTCNATGCAAAAAGCCCTTGCCTGCACGGCCGGAGCCATCGCGAGCCAACAGAACGCGAGCCAACAGAAAAATAATATCGCTTTACGTTTTCGTAACATGGGGGGCCTTGTTTTTTGGCTTTTCGCCCCATGCAGACTAAAAGACTCTTCGAGAAAGGAGTGCGGAAACTCCTCCATGCCTGCCTCTAATCCCCAAGGCAAAACACACCCGACATCTTTTGGCTAGTCTCCTGACTTATCTCTCCCCCGGACGCCTTCCCATACCTCGNTGCGGTACAGTGACCTATTGTCCGGCTTCTTCGAGAATCACAGTAGAGGGTACTGTCACGGAATCTCACCGTGTTCCTAAATTATCGGCGCGGCTGCGAAGTTTCTTGAACACCTCATTCACCGCTTTCCGACCAAAAAGCCGNGGCAAAGATACATTTTTTTAGAAAACCGCCGTTTTTTGGCAATTTCGTATGTTTGTNGGNATAAATTTTAAGACTATGCGAGTGAAATATATGATGATTGGGTTCGGAATGATGATGTGCGGCTTGGCTTTCGCGCAANAGGTGACTTTCGCGCAACAGGAACTCAACGACTTTGCGCATCGTTTGGGCGAGATTGCCGCCGATAGGCCGGAATGCCTCACGTGGGCGGTGACGGAATATGAGAAGACGTTTGCGGGCAAACGGGCGGGGCTGTGCGATTCGGCCTATCTGATTCTCGAAGATTTCGCGGCATTCGGCATCGATTTGGTGAGCTTCAATCTGCCTTTGTCGCAGGCATCGGGAGAGGCGGGCGAAAAATACCGCCACCGTTTGGAGAAGAATTATTTTAAAATCATCAACTCCGAGAACGATTTGCTGGCCGAAGCGGATTTATTTGCGTTGCAAAATCGGATTCGGCCCTTCCTGAGCCCCGAGACTTTTGAATTTCTGCAGGGTGTGGAAANGGAAAGACAGAAGAATACGGCGCGTCTCTCGCCGAAAGAGTTGGCCGAGGGGGCGTGTTTTTGGGAAGATTTCGTGACGAAATATCCGTTGAATGTTTTTGCGGACGAGGCGCACGACCGCCGCGACGCATATCTGGATATGTTGATTTTCGGCAACGAGGCTTATCCTTTATTCGATGCAAAGGGAAAAATCAATGCGGATTACCGTGCGGTGCTTCAGGGNCTNGAAAANGAATTNCAACAGGGNAAAAAGNCNTCGAAAACGCATCAGGTGGNGCATAAGTTCTGGGAAGTCCTCTCGCGCGAAAACTTCACCGACGGCCCCGACATCTGGCTGTTTNCGTTTTAGAAAGAATTACCAATGGAGGGCGTCGGGGGTGAACCAGTCGCCGCGCACGCGCATCACTTGCTCCATCACATCCCGCACGCACCCTTCCCCACCCTTGCGNGCCGACACATAATCGGCAATCTCGAGGATTTCCGTGGCCGCATCGGCCGGACAAGCCGACACGCCCGCCAACTTCATCACCTCGTAATCGGGAATATCGTCGCCCATATACAGAACCTCTTCGGGCTTCACGCCCTTATGTTCCAAATAGGCATCGAAAACATCCTTCTTGTATGTCACCTGCGTATAGACGTCCGTTACGCCCAAATGCGCCATACGTTCGCGGATGCACTCGCCCGTGCCGCCCGAAATCACGGCGATGTTATAGCCTTTGCGCAATGCGTGGTGCAGGGCGTATCCGTCCTTTACGTTGGTGCAACGGATTTGGTCCTGCCGGTTCAACAGCCATACGTGTCCGTCTGTCATCACGCCGTCGAAATCGAAGATGAAGGTGGTTATCTTCGGCAATTTCACTTTATAATTCGCCATATCGTCGCTTGTTTTCTATTTTACTGATTTTTATTAATTAAAAAGAAGAACCTTGCGGAGATTTTTCGAAAGCCTCCTGCAGGAACTCCGACAGAATACGGTAGAGGTCGAGGTAGCGCGGGGTGTGGGCGGAGAGGTAGGTTTCGTGGCGGTGAAGCGTGGCAAGGTCGCCACGGTGGGCGGGGCCGGTCTGCACCCTGCGGGGGGGCTGGCCTTGCACCACCTTGTCGGCGGTCTGTGCGATAAGGGGATACAGAAGAGAGAAATCGAGGCCGGCTTCGGAAAAAAGGTCTTCGGCGGCGGTGTACATCAGGTTGACGTAGTTGTTGACCCACACGCCGCCTATGTGCAAGGCCAGCCGGCGCGGGGAATCCATTTCCACCACCTTGTCGGAAAGCTTTTGGGCTATCTGTTGCAGCCCTTGCAGGGTGGCGGGGTCGGAGGCTTCGATGCAGAAGGGGGTGACACGGAGGTCGGGACAGGGCGCGGTGATACGGAAGCTCGCGAACGCGTAAAGCACGCCGCACCGCGCCCAATTCTGCCGCAGAACGTCTAAGGGAATGGCCCCCGAAACATGCACGGCCACGGCTTCCCTGCCGGCAATCTGTTTCGCTATCCGTGCGGAAATACCTTCAATGGCATCGTCTTTCACGGCAAAGAAATAGAGGTCGGCATCGGGAAAAACCTCGTCTTCGCGGCTCGTAGTCGCTACGCCCGCTTCGGTGCCGCCCAAACGTTCGGCCATGCGTGAGGCATGTTCCAAAGTGGGGCTGTAGACCTGCACCCAACGGATGTCCGCTTCTCGCAAGGCCGGCGCAAGGTGCCAGGCCACATTGCCGGAACCTATCAAAACCGCCTTTATCATTTACCCTTTATTTTTCAAATAACCTTTACTTCGGAAAATGGTTGTTCTCCGTGCTGAAAAGTGCTTCGCATCCTGCGGTTTTGCTCGTTTTTCCGTCTGAGCCTCGGCACAAAAAGGAACGTGCTCTGCGGCTCAGCCGTCTCAACGGCAAAATAACGCAGGCAGACTTTAAGGCACTTCCGAACAAACCATTTTCCTACACTACAATCTTCCTTGTAGAATCTCCCTGGTTTTGATGTAGTCGATGTCGGCGTGTTCGCCGAGCAGGGTGCCGCGTGTTTCGAAACGACGGCAGATTTCATCGATCACCGCCTGCGGGTTCTCCACCTGCGGATAGTCGGAAAAACGTGTCCCCTCGCCTATCTTCCTGAAGAAATCCTCGGTACGCGCGATAGCCTCCTCCACCGTATCCACACCCCAAATCCGACGCCCGAACTGCAAAAGTTTCTCACGCTTGCTCTCCGCCATCACCCTGTGCAGGCCCGGCCATACCAAAGCCAAAGTCTGCGCGTGGTCGAGCCCCGCAATCGCCGTAATCTCGTGTCCGATGCGGTGCGTGGCCCAATCCTGCGGCACACCTGCGGCGATAAGTCCGTTGAGCGCCATCGAACACGCCCACATCACATTGGCCGCCGCATCCATATCTTCCTCGTTGTCGATATATTTCATTCCGTTATCAACCAACACGTGCAAAATGCCTTCCGAGAAACGGTCCTGAATATCGGCCTGTACGGGATAGGTGAGATATTGTTCGGTAACGTGGATAAACGCGTCCACCACGCCGTTGATGCGCTGGCGTTTGGGCAGGGTGAGCGTGACGGTGGGGTCGAGCACCGAGAAGCAGGGGAAGGTGTGGCGTCCGCCGCTGAAAGCGAATTTCTCGTGCGTGGATTCGCGGCTGATGACCCCGCCGTTGTTCATTTCGGACCCCGTGGCGGGCAGGGTGAGCACCGCCCCCATAGGCACGGCTTTCTGCACTTTCACACCCTGCGTGCAGATGGTATAGGCGTCCTCTCCCTCGAAATAGGTGGCGAGAGCGATGAACTTGGTGCCGTCGATAACCGAGCCGCCGCCCACCGCCAAGAGGAAATCCACATTTTCGCGCTTCACCATCTCCACCGCCTTCATCAACGTTTCGTAGCGGGGATTGGCCTCGATGCCCGAAAACTCCACGAACTCGAAGCCCGACAAAGCCTTCACCACCTGCTTGTAAACGCCGTTTTGCTTGATGCTGCCGCCTCCGTAGGTCATCATCACCTTGGATCCCTGCGGAATCTGCGACGCGATATTGGCAATCTGTCCCGCCCCGAAAAGAATCTTGACGGGATTATAAAATTGAAAGTGTTGCATAGCGTTAAAATTATTGATGCGTCCAAAGATAAGAATAAGAATGAAAAAAGTTTGGATTTTGCGCTCGGCTTAACAAAAAAGTTCGATAAAAACGGTTTTTTACGATATAAGGGAAAAAACCTGTCGTTATGAAACCTTATTTTTTTCTCACGGTGAAGGAAAGATGCAGGACGGTGGCGCGGCGCACGGCCTGTCTTTTCGCGTTTACAAGAGGGGATCGCCGCGCCATGAGCCTGCTTTTGATTCTGCTTGCGGGTGTGGTGGCGCTGCGGGCTTCGGCGGTGGTGAAACCCGCCAAGATGTGGTTGGCCTCGCCCGAAGAAACGGAAATCCTCGCACAACTGCCGCAAACCGAAGAGCGTGTGCATGCAGCAAGCCGGGACACCGTTTCGCGGAGCGCCCGCTACATCCCGCCCGCCTATATGCAGAAAAGGAAATTCAATGTGGACCTCAACGTGGCCGACACTTTCGACTTGCAGGAAATTCGCGGCATAGGCTCGGTGTATGCGAAAAGAATCGTGGCGCACCGCGAGAAATTAGGCGGGTTCGTGCACGTGGAGCAATTGCGCGAAGTGTGGGGCATAGACAGCCTCACCTACTCCCGTATGCTTCCCTCGGTCTATATCGCCTCGCCTGTCTTGCGCAAAATCAACCTCAACCAAGCCGATATAAAAACCCTGCGGAACCACCCCTACTTAGACTATTATCAAGCCAAGGAAATCTATCTCCACCGTATGAAGAAAGGCGACTTCCGAAGCGTGGAAGAAGTGAGGGACGTGAATCTGATGGACGCGGAGACCTTTGCCCGCGTGGCGCCCTATCTCTGTGTGGACTAATATTCGATGTCGCGGATGATGACGAACACGGGAATCTTGCTTCCTTTGTAGGTGGTCTGACGGATCCAGTTTCCCCGCGTGTCGTATTCGTATTCCATACGGTAGGTTTCCACCTGTCCGCTCGCGTGGGTGATGGTCATCCCGGTCATCTCGTTCTTGTCGTTATAGGTGTATTCGTTGCGGAACCGCAGCTTGCCCTTCGCATTATAGACATTGTCCGAAAGAAGTTCCTTGTGACTGCCGTATTCGTGTTCCTCCTCGCTCACCTTGGTTCCTTTGGTGTCGAGACGGGTTTCGTGAATGAGATTGTTGTTCTCGTCGTAGATGTATTCGTAGGCATACACCAACTCCTCTTTCGGATTGGTGCGGCGCATCGAAGTGATGTTTCCTTTCTTGTCGCTCTGATAGGTTTCGGTATACATCAGATGTTTTTCGGAATTGTAGATTTTCTGAACGCGCAGCGTCTTGGCCTGTTTGGGATTTTCGTAGGTGTATTCGCTGGAAAGTTGCACGAAACGGTCTGCGCCCCGCTTGTTCTCGCCTGTCATGACGCCGTTGGCGTTGTAGATGCGGTCGTATTGTTCCTTGAGGTCGCCCTCGATGGTGTATTCGCTGAAACGGTAGGGCATATATTGTTCGTTGAAGCGGATTTCGTAGACGCTTTCCTGCAAGGCGCCGAGTTCCACCGAGAACCCCTTGTCTACGGCTTCGAAAAATTTAATCACCATGCGCTTGGGGTGTGTGCCGGGCTTTATCATGGCGAGTTCTCCGGTATATTCCTCGGGAAGAAGCGGAATGCAGAGAGCCCGGGAGCCGAAAAAAGTCGGGAGACACAAGAGGAGTGCAAGGGCAAGGGTGCGTTTCATAGTGTAAGATTTTATGATTTTGGGGAACAAATATATAAATTTGCAGGTTTAATTCCATACGATATGAAAGTTGCATTTTCTTGGTTGAAACAATACGCCGACTTGAATCTGAGCGTGGAGGAAACCGCGCGTCTGCTTACTGACTGCGGGTTGGAAATCGACGCGGTGGAGGAAGTGGAGAGCATACGCGGCGGTCTGAAAGGTCTGGTGGTGGGCGAAATTCTCACTTGCGCGCCGCACCCCGACTCGGACCACCTGCACCTCACCACCGTGAACGTGGGTTCGGGCGAGCCCCTGCCCATCGTGTGCGGCGCGCCCAATGTGGCCGCCGGACAGAAGGTAATTGTGGCTACGGTGGGCACGGTGCTCTACGATGGCGACAAGAGTTTCACCATCAAGAAATCGAAATTGCGCGGGGCGGATTCGTTCGGCATGATTTGCGCGGAAGACGAAATCGGCGTGGGCCAAAGCCACGACGGCATCATGGTGCTGCCTCCCGATACACCCGTGGGCATGAGCGCCGCCCGATATTTTCATCTGGAAAGCGAAACGGTGTTTGAAATCGGCCTCACGCCCAACCGTTCGGACGCCACCTCCCACATCGGGGTGGCGCGCGATTTGGTGGCGTTGGAAAACATCCGCAATCACCGTAGCCTTTCGCTCAAATACCCCTCCGTGACCGACTTTGAAGAGGGCAACGGCGTGCCTGTGGAAGTGCAGGTGGAAGCCCCGCTCGATGCACCCCGTTACAGCGGTCTGTGCATGAAGAACGTCAAGGTGGGCCCCTCCCCCGAATGGTTGCAGAAACGTTTGTCGAGCATCGGTCTGCGCCCCATCAACAATGTGGTGGACGTAACCAATTTCGTGCTGATGGAGACCGGGCAGCCCATGCACGCTTTCGACCGCGCCAAAATCAAGGGCAACCGCATTGTGGTGCGCCATGCCCGCGCAGGGGAGAAAATGACGACCCTGGACGGGGTGGAACGCACACTCGACCCCAACGACCTGATGATTTGCAACGAAAGCGAGCCCATGTGCATCGCGGGCGTGTTCGGAGGTCTGGACGCGGGGGTTTCGGACAACACCACGGAAGTGTTCTTGGAAAGCGCCTACTTCAACCCCGTGAGCATCCGCAAGACCGCCCGCCGGCACGCGCTCAACACCGACGCTTCGTTCCGCTACGAAAGAGGCTGCGACCCCGAAATCTGCCTTTACGCGCTCAAACGGGCCGCCCTCCTGCTCAAGGAAGTGGCGGGTGCGGAAATCGACTCCACCGTCACCGACCTGTATCCCAAACCCGTCGAACGCGCCAAAATCCGCTTCACCTTGGATTATCTGAACCGCCTTATAGGAGAGGAGATGAAAGCCGAAACGGTGGAAGCCGTGCTGCGGGCTCTGGAAATGGAAGTGGCGGCCAACGGCGGTGCGGACGCACGCGACATCACGTTCGAAGTGACCGTGCCCTGCAACAAGACCGATGTGACTCGCCCCGCCGACTTGGTGGAGGAATTCCTGCGCATCTACGGCTACAACCGCATTGCCGAACACAACCGCATCTCGTATGGCGTGGTGCCTTTCAAGAGCGGGGAAACCGAACGGGTGCAGACGAAAGTTTCCGACTACCTTTCCGCAAGCGGTTTCTACGAAATCTTGAACAATTCACTGTGTTCGGAAAGCTATATCGAAAAATTCGGCCTGCAGGACACCGTAAAGATGCTCAATCCGTTGAGCCGTGAGACAAGCCTGATGCGCACCACCCTGCTCTTCGGCGGCCTCACCAGCGTGGCCCGCAACCTGCATCATAAACAGGGGAACATACGGTTCTACGAATTCGGACGGACCTATTTCCGCACCGCTGCGGCGGGCGGTGAGGCCGCCGAAAAAGACGTCACCAAACGCTACCGCGAAGAAAACCACTTGGGTATGTGGCTCTGCGGCAACCGCAACGAGGAAATCTGGCAGGAAGCCGAACGGGCCGTGGATTTCTACACCCTGAAGGCGAATGTGGAAAAACTCTGGAAGTTCCTGCGTCTGGACACGCTTGCGTGCAAGGTGAGCGAACTGGAGAAAGACCATGAATTTCTCTACGGTCTGCGCATTGCGTTGCCCGGAGGCAAGACCGGCGTGAGTTTCGGCGAAGTGGCTCCCTCTGTCTGCAAGGCTTTCGACATCAAGCAAAAAGTGTTCTATGCCGATTTCGACTGGGATGCCGTTTTGAACGCCTTGCCCCGCAAGGCACCGCAATTCAGGGAGGTGAACCGTTTTCCCGAAGTGCGCCGCGACTTGGCCTTGTTGGTGGACAAGAACGTTGATTTCGCGCAAATCGAGGCCGTGGCGCGCAAGAGCGAGAAGAGTCTGTTGCGCAAGGTGTCGTTGTTCGATGTCTACGAGGGCAAGAATTTGCCCGAAGGCAAGAAATCGTATGCGGTGAGCTTTATCTTGCAGGACGAGGGAAAGACCCTCACCGACAAGCAAATCGAAAAGGCGATGGAAAAAATCACCGCCAATCTGCAGAACGAATTGGGCTGCGCGTTGCGATAATCTCCGAATCCGCGCGCGGGGCTATCTTACCCGTGCGCGGGATTTGAACCAAGTCTGATAATTTTCCCAAGACATGGCCTTATAGGCATCTTCTGCGATGAAATGCAGGAGGACTTCCAGACCTGCGGCGTCCATATATCCGGGCACCACGGTGATGGTCTTGCCTTGTTCGTCGAGAAAGGTGCAGGTGGGATAGGACATCTGCCCGTTGAGCAGGGTGGCGGCCAGCTGATGGGTGCCGCGCCGGCCCGGACCGGCGCCGGGATTGACAAACACCTGGTCGTTGACGCGCACGGTGTCGGTGCGCTCGGCATTGAGCTTAACCGGCAGGAACATGCTGTTTACGTAGGCGATGATTTCGGGATTTGCGAAACTTGTGGCATCCAAGCGTTTGCACCAACCGCACCAATCGGTATAGACGTCGATGTAGACTTTTTTGGGGGTGAGGCCGGCTTGCGCACGGAGGGCGTTTTCCTGCAGGGCCTCTTCGAAAGACATCCACGCGATGCCGCTCTGCACGGGCTGTTGCGCCTGCAACAAGCCGCAGAACATCATAGACGCAATCACTACTATTTCAAAAAGATAAAGTTTGGTTTTCATAATTACAAAATTAAAGCCTCAACCATAAGGGCGAACAAAGATAGGTCTATTTGTAAAATTTTGGAGGACAATAACAGGATAAGTATCTTTGTGAACTTAAAATAGTTTTCAATATGAGAAAGTTTGTCTCTTTCCTATTCATTTTTCCGATAATATGCTTGGCTACTGCTGTGGCGCAACCCATTGTAGAATCTATCGAAACGCTGCAAAATGATTTGACAGTGGTAATGAAATCTATAGTTGGGAAACATCCCGAGAGAAAAGGGCCTCAAGTTGCCGACAAATGGAATGCGGAAGGGAAGTTATTTCTTTCTCATTACAACAATTTGAATTCCATATCAGAAAAGAAATCCGGAACAACAACGCGCTCCCTTTTGGAAGATAATTTCGGTTTGCGGAAAATGAGGAGAGGGAATCAAAAGAGCGAAAAAGATTATCTCCCCGTGATTTTATCTTTCGAAAATCATACAGCCCTGCAAGAAGCCATAAACAAAGGTTTTATTTCTCAAACCTTAACCGAAAACAACTGCACGGGTTTTCTACCTGTAGCACAAGCCGAAGAAATTGCAAAGATTGACGGCATCACGAAAATTTCCGCCTCTCTGAAAGGAAAACTAAGCAACGAAGAGGCTCGCACGCACACAAATGTAACCTACGTTCAGGATGAATATGCCGCACACAACTTCGATATGCCGTATACGGGCGAAGGGGTTGTGGTAGGAATTGTGGACCAAGGTTTTGATTATGCGCATCCTACCTTTTTCGAAAACCCTGCCAAACCCTCCACCTATAGAGTAAAACGTGTTTGGAATCAAGTGATGGAGGGTAAAACACAGCCCGATAGTTTTGCCTATGGCGTGGAATATAAAACCACAGACGAAATTTTAGCCGCTCAGCACGATGGGCAAACTCAAACCTTTCATGCCACACACGTTGCGGGAACGGCAGCCGGAACTGGCTATAAGGGAAACTACCGAGGGATGGCACCCAAAACCGATTTGGTTTTAGTTTCAACAGATATGCAAGCCAGCCATATTATAGATGGAATAAAGTACATTCAAGACTATGCCAGATCTGTAAATAAACCTTGTGTGGTAAATTTAAGCCTTGGAACCGTTTTAGGAGGTGCCCGTGATGGCAAAGACCCAGCAGACATCATGTTGAATCATCTAACAGGCCCCGGGAATCTGGTTGTAGCCTCAGTTGGAAACGATGGGCAAAAAATGATGCATGCAGAAGCCGATTTGAATAAGGATAACCTCATTATGAGAGGTATTGTTCCTGATTATAATTCGCCGGGGTTTATGCTCGATTATTTTGATTACAATACAGGTTCTGCGATTGCCTTTGTCTTGCTCGACCGGAGTACCGGCACTTTTCATATTCATGGAAAAGACACAGCTATTATCGTTTTTTTGACAGAAGAGGATAATATAGGAACACAAGAATTAAAATATAAAGGGAATACCATTCTTTCCGCGGAAGCGGTGGAGACAGAGTCGACAGAAGATTACACCAAACTTCTTATCGGCTTAGAAATAAAACAGAAAGTTCCCGACAACTGCCTGCTTCTTGCTTTTTTTTACCCTTATTCCGAAACATCAACCACCCACTACCATACATGGCTTCTCAATGCAGAATTTACCGATTACGACCTCGGTGCTGCAGCACTTTTAGGTGGAGATAACAACTATACAATAAGCGGTCGTTATGCCTCCGCCGACAGCGCAATAGCCGTGACCTCTTACAATAAAACGACAAGCTTTCCGTGTGGAAATATTGATTTTGTTTCCGAAAGAGTGGGCGCAAGAAGCAACTTCTCCTCCATTGGCCCCCGTACAGATGGTGTGAACAAGCCCGATATTGCCGCACCCGGAGAGATGGTTCTTTCTGCGGGAAGCCGATTTGTGTCGAACTATGAAGATTGTCTTTATTCCTCTTCTACAACCATTTCCGGAACTTCCTATCCCTGGATGTGGAATATGGGTACTTCTATGGCGACTCCAGTTGTAACCGGGATTGTGGCGCTTATGTTGCAACGCAACCCAAAATTAAGCGTAAATCAATTAAGAAACATTCTGAAGGAGACAGCTCTGCGAGATAGTTATGTAACCGCAGGAAGAGCCTCTGAGTGGGGCTTTGGAAAAATTTTAGCCGATAAAGCCCTTGCAAAAGTACCTCTTCCTCCCGAAAGTGCCGATATTCTCATTTCCGAATATGTAGAAGGCAGCGGCAATAATAAAGCTATCGAACTTTATAACAACTCCGACTATGCCGTAGATCTATCAAAGTATTCATTAAGAAAACAAGAAAACGGAGTCGGTGACTATAAAAACAAATTTGTTTTGAGCGGAACCCTTGCTCCTAAAGGGAAATATGTGGTGGTGCATAAAGATGCCGTTGAAGAGCTAAAAAATTTGGCTAATCTTCTGGTAACATCAACATTAGCCTTTAATGGCAATGATGCCGTTGCACTCTTCAAAAACGAAGAGAAAATAGATGAAGTGGGTGTTTTCAATCAAACTTCCTCTTGGGGCGCGGATGTAACCCTACGAAGAATTTGTGGAATGGGTCCTAACAAAACCTATGATGCCGCAGAGTGGAAAAGTTTCCCCAAAGATGATTTTTCAGATATAGGAAAACATTGCGAAGATGGTGAAAATCCGCAACCGCTCGAAGTTACAGCCCCTACTTTCAGCCCTGTAGCCGGAGAAATTGTCTCTGGCACGGAGGTGAGCCTCTCCTCCTCTCAAGCAGAAACAGAGATATACTACAAAAAAGACAAGGGTTCCTTTTCTAAATACACCTCTCCGCTCACTATCACCCAACCCACCACTCTTTGGGCTTATTCTCAAATAAAAAAGGAGAGTATGGTATATTATTCGGATACGGTCAGTGCTTCGTATACCATTAAACAGACACCGACTCCACCGGTCGTTGCCACACCGGTATTTGACCCAGTTAGCGGAACCTCCATAGAAGAGGGAACCAAAATAGAAATCAGTTGTGCCACAAATGGAGCAAAAATTTATTACGGATTAGGTCAAGATACGGAACCAACAACATTATACAATTCCGGCATCACCATCAACACCACAACACATATCAACGCCATTGCACGTTTAGTTCAAAACGGAACCACTTATTCTTCCGATATGGCACACGCGGTCTACTATATTTCTTTCACCGCAACAGAAGATGCACCCTCTGCCAATATAAAAATCTATCCCAATCCGACAGGAGGTATAGTTAACGTAGATTTGAAGGAAAATGCTTCTATTGCGATTTATACAAGCGATGGACGACTTTTGATGCAACGTGAAGTTTTGGCAGGCACCTCGCAGTTTAATATGGAACAAAGCGGTGTCTACTTCTTCAAGATTATGAACAAGAATCGCATAACAACATCGAAGGTTGTGGTGAAATAATTGTGAAGCAGGGTGGTGATATCCACCCTGCTTCATTTCAACCTTTCCAGAATTTCATCCCTAACAAGCTGATAGGCGGTGAGGGGGTTGTATCGAAGGGCCTCCTCGGCGGGAATAAAATCCTGGATATCATTTAGAAATTCTTTATCCTGCATTTTTTCATCCATATTGAGTAAAAATTCCTTTTTCGTGGGAATATGCTCCACCACAAAGGCCATATACTTGTAATAACTTTCCATAACCGCATTTATATCCAACTTTGCACAAGTCAAAGCCTTGTATAAATCGTAAAGGTCGCGCCCCTTGCGTCGTTGATAAAGCGCACGCACCTTTGTGCCGATAAGTTCATCGAATTGATACGTCTTGATTTCACACCCTCCCGAAAACCAAACATTATTTACCGAGAACGGTATCCGTTGCATCGGCAACACACTGAAATGTTCCTTGCAGTTTATCTCCACTTTCAAACTGATGGGGATGGCAGGCAGGGTATCGGCTTGAAGATGATATATCAAGGTATTGTTATGGCGTTTTTGCCTGATGGTGGGCTTGCCCAAAAAGTCGAGCACTTCCCACAGTCGATCGTAGGTCTCCTTTATCGGCTCGGCCTGCACCTGCACAAGATCTATGTCTTCGCTATAACGCGATTGCGGCGACAAGAACAACTTGTGAATGGCCGTACCACCCCTGAAGGCAAGATGACTACCAAGATAATCATCACTAAAGATGGACACAAGGGTACGGCAAATCAAAAGATCCTGCTCAACCTGTTCCATTCTGATCCAAGGCGCATACTCTCGCCAAGCACGTACGGCAAATTCCGGTATCATTCGTCTATTTCTATATTTTGATTAACCCATATCTTCCACTTTGCATCATATACTGCCTCGTGCACGGGCTTTCCCGATTTCAAGGCAACCCTGCGAAAACCGCGTTCATGAACCTTCCTGTAAAGAAAATCGGCACACTCTTTCTCTCCCAGCACGATGTCTAAAATATACCCAAGCCGCTGAACGACAGCCATACTGAAGTTATCGAACAAATCCTGTCCCGCTTTTGTGAAATCAAGTTTGTGAACAAGGCCGTCGAGCACGGTGGCCACACGCGAAAGACCTCCTACAGATGTTTCATGTCTTACCAGATCGAGAGCCGTGAGCAAAGGGGATGAAACATTTATATAACCCGCTTGCGTTTTTAGTTTTTCCACATAGAGAGCGGGGATGTTTTTCCTTTCGTAAAAATTCAATTTGGTGCCGTTTTTCACCACATTCCGTATGGAAGGAGCCTCCACCATTACCGAAAACGACTGCGGGCTTTGGTGGGATGAACCGTGAATGGCGGCAGCATTTAATAAACATATATAGTAACTGCGGCCTAGATGTCTCATCAGGGCATCGATATAAAATACAGGGGGAATTTTACCGAGTAGCGCATATTCGGCAGGCATCACCACATAAAAATTACTCCACGGAGATACAATCTTTCCCGAATTCGACAAACGTTTCAGGGCAACACGGAGATAGGGCCCGCCCTTGTCGGGGAAGTGTTTTGCAAAATCCTCATACGAGAAAAAATACTGCCCTTTCCACGGGAGTTTCCTGACGTATTCCGAGGGAGTTTCGCGAGACATAAACAAAATTTATTTCAATTCTCCTGCAAATATAATCATTTTTTGATAATATTCGCAGTGTTATTGTGAAATTATCGTATAAAAAACCTCCCAAAAATTCGGGAGGTTTTCCGTGTGGCCCCACTTGGGCTCGAACCAAGGACCAAATGATTATGAGTCACCTACTCTAACCGACTGAGCTATGGGGCCTCTCTTCTCTGCTATGAAAAAGTGGGGGCAAATTTATACATTTGCTATAGAATATGCAAGAATTACGCTT
Organism: bacterium; assembly: GCA_014803485.1. GTDB lineage: Bacteria > Bacteroidota > Bacteroidia > Bacteroidales > P3 > Pullibacteroides. The sequence goes on from JAAVBQ010000019.1 coordinate 19,163, forward strand.
TTTATGAGAAACACAGGCATATTTTGTTTCGGGGCGCTGGCGGTGGGCGTGATGTTGGTGCTGGGTGCGTGCCGCAGGGTGGAGAAGACGCCGCCCGATGCCGTGCAGGCGCATCTTCGGCACGGGGTGCTGTATGCCGCGCTCGAACCCGACGAAACCGATTATTTTCTCTATAAAGGCCATCCTCTGGGCTATCATCTGGAATTGTTGCAGATGTTCTGCCGCGAAAAGGGATGCCGCCTGGTGGTGAAAGACGGGGGCAGTCTGCGCGAACAGATGCGTATGTTGAACGCAGGCGAAATCGACCTCATCGCTTCCAATCTCAACATAAACGAAACGCGGGTGGAATCCCTGCTTTTCTCCCATCCTTTCTATACGTCGCGTCAGGTGCTGGTGCAGCTTAAAAAAGAATATCTGCACGACAGCCTCCTTTTCGTCGACTCGCTCGCGCAACTTTTCGGAAAAAGCGTGACAGTGCGCAAAAACAGCGTTTTCGAGGAGCGGTTACAAGAAATCAACCGTCGGAATCACCCCCGCCATCTCCACGCCGTGGGCAGCGAAAAGACCGAAAACGAATTGCTCAACGAGGTGGCCTTGGGCCGGATTCCCTACACGGTGGTGTCGGACAACAAGGCCCGGCGCTTCGCCCTCACCCACCCGCAGATAGATGCCTCGGTGGTTCTCTCCGAACCTCAACCCGTGGCGTGGGCGATGGCGCGGGGACAAGACAGTCTGGCGGCCCTGCTCAACGCATGGATCGATTCCCTGCAGGCAAACGGCGAACTGCGCTATCTCTATCACAAATACTACGAACTGCCGCACCACTCCACCGTGCGCAGCGTGGAGGCGGGTTTCCGCAAGGTGGATTCCGTGAACCACAGACGGCGGCAAAACCATTTTGACCGCTTGGTGGAGGAAGGTATCCTCGAGGCCGACGACAGCACGTTCATGCAGAAGAAATACCGTAGCGGAAAAAGGGAAAGACACACCCGGCGGCAGATTTCACCCTACGATAAACTGTTTCGGAAATACGCCGGACAAATTGATTGGGACTGGCATCTGCTCGCTTCGCTCGTCTATCAGGAATCGCAGTTTCAAAGTCATCTGGTGTCGAAAAAAGGGGCGGTGGGATTGATGCAGATGATGCCGGCCACGGCGCGGCGCTACAATATCACGGTGCGGTCGGGTGAGGAGGACCAGATTAAGACGGGCGTGCGTTATATCAAGTCGCTCTACGGATTTTTTCCCGACAGTATCGCCGAGCCCGACCGCACCCGCTTTGTCTTGGCTTCGTATAACATAGGCCCCGGCCATGTGCTGGACGCGCGGCGGCTGGCCGAAAAATACGGCGCGGACCCGGATGTGTGGTATGGCAATGTGGAAAGCTGGCTCCTGAAACTTTCCAAGCCCGAATACTACACCGATTCGGTGTGCCGCAACGGACGGGCCTATGGCCGACAGACGGTGAATTTCGTGAAGGACATAGAGGAACGCTACCTGCACTACAAGAATTTGGTGCCCTGACGGGCGATGTAGCCATAAAGAAAAAGGCCGCCCTGCGGGCGGCCTTTTTTCTTATCAAGAATACAGATTATCCTTTGTAGAAAGGCATCTTCACCACCACAGCCTTGAGCTTGCGGCCTCTCACGTCGATGAAAATCTCGCTTCCCGTCTTGCTGAAAGCAGTCTTCACATAGGCCGTGCCGATAGCCTTGCCCAACGAAGGCGACTGCGAGCCGCTGCACACGTGGCCGATGACATTGCCTTCGGCATCGCAAACCGGATATTCGGCGCGCGCGATACCACGGTCTACCATCTCAAAGCCCACCAACTTGCGCTGCACGCCTTCGGCCTTGAGTTTCTCCATTTTGTCGCGGTCGATGAAATCGTTGCCGGGCACCATTTTGGTGATCCAGCCCAAACCGGCTTCGATAGGCGAAGTCTCGTCGTTGATTTCGTGACCGTAGAGGCAGAAGCCCATTTCGAGGCGCAAGGTGTCGCGACAGCCCAAACCGCAGGGCATGATGCCGAATTCCTTGCCCGCTTCGAACACCGCGTCCCAAATCTTCTTGCCGGCGGCGTTGGGGAAATAGATCTCACAGCCGCCCGCACCCGTATAGCCGGTGGTGGAGAGAATCACATCGGGCACACCCGCAAAGGTGAGACGCTTGAAGGTGTAGTACACCATGTCTTCGATGGGAGTGTCGGTGAGTTTCTGCATGGCCTTGAGCGCCAGAGGGCCCTGCACGGCCAACTGCGAAATGTCGTCAGAGGCGTTGTAGAGTTCGGTGCCTATCTGCATGCCCATCTCTTCGGCGTGCTGCTTGTACCAGGCCCAATCCTTGTCGATATTGGCGGCGTTGGGCACTACCATATAGCTTTCGGCGTTTTCGCGATATACGAGCATATCGTCTACGATGCCGCCCTTGCCGTTGGGAACGGTGGTATACTGCACCTTTCCGTCGGTGAGGGCCGCCACGTCGTTGGTGGTGAGGCGTTGCAGAAGCGCAAAGGCCTTGGGTCCCTTGATGTAGAATTCGCCCATGTGCGATACGTCGAACACGCCCACCTTATTGCGGACATTGTTGTGTTCGATAAGAATGCCCTGATATTGCACAGGCATGTTGTAGCCGGCGAACGGCTCCATTTTCGCACCCAACGCGATATGCGTATCGGTAAATACGGTTGTCTTCATATAATTTGAAATTTATTTTTCAAGGAGTGAACTCAGCTCTGCTCTCGGCTTAAGCTAAACGTTCGCCGGGCATGGCGCACTGGCCGGCAAAGAAAGCTCCCTGCTCGATGCCCAGACGCTGCACCTGAACGGACCCCTCCACATGAGAGGTCTTCTTGAGCATCAAAAGGCCCTCCACCGTCATTTTTCCCACTTTCACATGGCCCTCGATTTCGGCCGAAGCGCATTGGATGTCGCCCGTCACATGGCCGCTCTCCCCAATCACCAACTTGCCGCCGAGTGTGAGGTTGCCCGTGAATTCGCCGTCTATGCGCAGATTGCCGTTGGTCTGCAAATCGCCTTTGACCGTGGTGCCCCGTGCCAACATATTGTAGGTTTGCAAGGCTTCGTTGTCTTCTTTTGCCATAATCTTATTTTTTCAATGTTTCGGGTCTCCCCTGCTCCATGCAAAGGTAACGTTTTACTCAAAAAACAAGGGGGTCTCGCTGGTTTCGGCCGGTTTGCGCGTGGTTTCGAAACGCAACGACAGATATACTTCGTGCGAGCCGCTGTGATATTTGCGCAGGCCGCCCATGCCGAAATCGTAGGAATAGCCCAGAGAGAAAGTCTTGCCGAGCTTGATGCCCGCCGTCACGAAGGCCGCGTCGCTGTAGCGGTAGCCCCCGCCCACCCAGAACAAATCCAGAATGCGGAAATTGAGCGCGCCTTCCACCTTAAAGGTCTCGTTGGCATAATAGGCGCAGATATAGGGATCCATGCCGAATTTCGGGGAAATATTGCCCGTATACTGGATATAGCCGTAGTAGCCTTCCTTGGGTGCGTAGTAGTCTTTTTTGCGGTCGTAGGCCCAGGCGGTGAGATGCGTGGCGCTCAGACCCAGTTGAAAGTCGCGCAGGGTGAGGACGATGCCGAAATCCACATCGGGCTTCACGTCGTTGTTCTTCTCGTTGCGCAGAACAGGGTCGCTGCCATCCACCACCACGGCATTGTGCATCAAGTTCTTGTAGATGATACCTGCACTGATGCCGAACGAAAGGTAGTTCATCCTGCCCAAGTGCACGTGGTAGGAATAGGCCAACTTGGCATTGAGCGTGAGGACGTTGCCGAAACCTTCGCCCATCACCGAACCCGCAATACCCGACCTTGCATAGGGAAGATAGCCGGAAGCGTTGAGCATCACCGCTTTGGGTGCATCTTCAAAACCAATCCACTGCATACGTCCGAACAAGGCAATATCGAACAACGGTTTCTGCATCACCGCCGCCGGATTAAAATTCACCTTGTTCTGCATCTGCTGCGAAAACAGTGTGGCGGTGGTCTGCGCATGAACCGCCCCGCCGGCCGCCATCACAACGCCCACGCAAACGATTTCCGCCGCAAACCTCCGTATTTTCATCTTTATGTCCATTTTCTTTCTTGTCCTCTCTACTTGCCGCCGTTGTTGTGCCTAAGGATGACAAGCGCCTCCGAAACGGTAATGCGCTGGCCCTTGTAGAAGGCCGATATGTAGCATTCACGTTTCTGATTGAGCAGTTTGACGACTAAGGCGCGCGCATCCTCGATATTCTTGAAGATGCCGCCCGTATTGTATTTATAATAACCGTCCTTGTCCATATAGTAGGATATGTGCAAGTCGGGATTGTTGGCCAGTACGTCGCCGTAGTAGGAAAGCGGGTTTTCCAGAGGTGTTCTGAAAGCCCCCAGCTGCACCATGAACGAAACCTCGTTGTTGTTGAGCGGGTTCACTTCGGGCGCGGGATAGGTGGCGTCGCCTTTCTTGATATTCTTGGCCTGTGCATTGATGAGATTGATTACCGCACGGCGGTTGAGACGGTGTTCCTCGTCGGTGCGCGCCCCCTTGACAAGCGGATTGCTCTTGCCGAGCGAACGGCCGATGACACGGCTCATATCGAGGCCTTTCTTTTCCACATAACTCTTGACACTTTCCAAACGGCGGTCGGTGAGCGCCTTGTTGTAGGCTTCCGAACCGCGTTCGTCGGCGTTGGTCTCGATTTGGAAATACATCTGCGGATTCTTGATGGCCACGATGATGAGACGGTCCAATTCGCGCGGGGCGTCCTTAATCAATCCCGATTCGTCGAAATCGAAGTAGAGGTTGTTGATATACTGCTCTTCGTTGAGTTCGGAGAGTTTTGGGGTGCATTCGAAGAGAATATAGTCGCGGGTAACCACTTTGCGCAGGATATCGCCTTTCTGTACGCCTGTGGGAAGCTTGGCCTTGCCGTCGGAACCAACGTCATGCACCATAATCGAATAGGCCGAGTTGGGAGCCAAATCGACATAAGTGGTCTGTCCCTGTGTGTTCACCAACGAAATCAAAGCCTTGTCGTCGTTCGATTTCACATAGAATTCCTCGCCCACTTTCTTGCGCCAAACGTCTTTCTCGCCGCAGACCTCGCATTTCACGTCGGAGGGAACCACCGTCAGCTTGGTGCGCCGCAAGGGGTCGCTCATGCGGGCCTGATAGTCGGTCACGGTACGGGCGTTCACGGTGGGGATATAGCGTTTGGTTGTGTCGAGAGACTTGATGATGTCTCGGGGAGCGGGCAAATCCTTTTTCTCCTCGGGTTTCTTGGCGATGACGGGAGCCGGTTTGGGTTTAGGCTCGGGCTTGGGTTCAGGCTTGGGTTTGGGAGCCTTCTTCGGAGCGGGAAGTTGCTTCTTCTCCACTTCGAAATCCTGACGTTGGGTGATGAGCACGGGCAACATCAGGTTGTTGCGCTCCAACACAAGGTGAACCTTGCTTTCCTTATAGCCTTCGGCATAGGCGGTGAAATCGTATTCGCCCGGTTCAAGATAGGGAATGTAATAACGACCATCGCTGTCGGCGCTCACCGATTCGTAGAATCCACTCTCGGGATTGTTCACCATCACATAGTAGTTGTAGAGTTTGGTGAGTTCCACGGGGGCGGTGTCTTTGGGAACAACAGACGCCACCGGTGCTACACGGGCGGGGGCCCGCAGGCTGTCGGCGGCAAGGGCCTTGGCGCTGTCGACCACGGCGGCGGTGAGGGCACTGTCGGCGGCAAGGTTCAGGGCACTGTCGGCAATAACAGCCAAAGTGCTGTCGGCCACGGCGAACGCCACACTGTCGGCGGTTTGCAGACTGTCGGAATCCGCCTCTGGTTCTTCCACGGCCATAGCCGTGGTATCGGGCGCAGGCAACGCAAATACATAGCCTTCCACCGCATATTTCAAACCGAATTTGTCGATATGATAGATGTTGTCGGTCTTACCCCAGCGGGTGTGACGGTTCGAAGCCAAAATGAGGAAACCATGTTCGGGATCGGGCAACACCGCACCGTCGTCGTAGGAAGAGTTGATGGGACGGGGAAAGATGTCTACCGACTGCACCTGCGAGGGCTGTTTCGGGTCTACCGTGGCCAGATACATATCCATGCCGCCGTTACCCACATGCCCGTCGGACGAGAATACGAACATACTGTCGTTGATCCACTGCGGAAAACTCTCGCGTCCCGCCGAATTCACCTCATCCGAAAGACGCACGGGCACTCCCCAGTCTTCGTTTACGGTAACAATCTGCTCTCCCTCGGGCTGTTTCTTTTTCTTGGAGCGCGAGGACGAAGTGGCGGTGGGAGCCGAAGCACTGCTGCTACGCCCCCTTCTCTTTTTGGTGGCAGGCTCCTGCTTGCGTTCCACCTTCTCCACATACCAGATATCCGTGCCCGTATTGGGTGAAGCCGGATCGCGGTATACAAACAGCAAGCGTTTGCCGTCTTTCGAAACGGAAGGATGCGCCACCTTGCCGAGAAAATCATCGGTACCCTGCTTGTAGTTGAACGTGAACAGCGTGCGGTTCACCCATTCGTCGCCGGCTTTCTGCACCGTGAAAATACCCGTGGCCTTGCCGCTCACCCATGTAAAATAGCCTGTGTTGCCCACGGAGTCGTAGGAGAAAGTACCGATATTGCCGCGCAATCCCGCCACCTCGCCTTTTACGGGTGTGGGTTCCCCCCACCCTTTGCGGATGGGGTCGTAGCGGGCCGAAAACAGACGCGAATAGCCTTGGCCCGTGCGGGGGTCGCTCAATACCTGTCCCTCTACGGGACGCGAGGAAGAAAAGTACAATTCTCCCTGCACCAAAGAGGGTCCGTATTCGCTGAATGCCGTGTTGATGGCCGTGTCCAGAATCACGTCTTCGGGCAGAAGGCCGAACATCTGCTGCATATCCACCGCCTCCTGCATCTTCTCGAGACTTTCCTTGCGGGTGCGCAACATGGCCGATTCCACGCCCTGTTTCTCGAGTTCCTCTATCACAATTTCCGCCTTCCTATAGTCGCCTATGGCGAAAAGCGCCTCCACGTAGGCCTGCAGGAACGAAGCGCTCCGCTCGCCCTGCAACCAGATTTTGTTGTAGTGCTGCGAGGCGGCTTTGGGGTGGTTGAGCCGTTGCTGGCACTGTCCCATCAGAAAAGCGATGGAAACAAGGTTGGCCGAGTCGGTTTCCTTCTCGTAGGCCCGCAGATAACGGTCGAGAGCCAAGGCATACTGTTCCTGGCTGTAGGCCGCATGTCCGTATTCGATTTGCGTCTTCACCGCCCCTTTGTACGGCGATCCCTTCAAATCTTTTTTGGATTGTCGGATAGCCTGGTCCTGACTCACCTGACGGTTCATCTCGCGCTTGGCCTCCGAAAGTTTTTCTTCCTGCTCCTGCGCATAGATCCTCGTCCCCGCCCCTATCAGCAAGCCCGCCGTAACCACAATCTTGAGCAATCTAACTCCTCGCATACACTATTCGTATTTAACCGTAACCACACCCTTGACGGTGCGTACCGAACCGTCCTCTCCGTCGATTTCGGCCACATAGAGATATTCGCCGGGACGCACGGGTTGTCCGTTGCGTGAACCGTCCCAGCCGAGGCCGTCCTCCGTATGGAAAATCCGCTCGCCCCAACTCGTGAAAATCGTGAGGCGGGAAACTCCCTTGAGGAAAATATCGTTATAGCCGTCGCCGTTGGGCGTAATCACATTCGGAATATTGTTTCCCTTACCGGGTTTTACGCGTACCGTGGCCTCGCGCACACAACCGCTCGCACTGTCGGTCACGGCAAGCGTCATTTCTCCCTCGCGGAACAAGGCCACCGTGTTCATGGTGCCGTCGGTGCTGTCTAAGGTAGATACCCATGTGTCGGGCGTCCAGTCGTAGCGATAGCGGCCGCTTCCGTCTTCGATGCGCATGAGGAATTCCACGCGGCCACCCATAGGCACCGATACTTCCTCCGAAGCGATATTGCGGAAATAGACCTGCATGTCGTATACCTGAACGCTGATTTCGAGCGTATCGTAGTGCGACACCATCATGATGAGGGCGTCGGTTTCCTCATTGCGCAGGAAAGTGCTGTCGAAGCCCACCACGCGATAGTAGTAGGTGCCGGGGGTCTCGAAGACAGGCAGTGTGAAGAGCACCGAATCCTGCAAGGCGGGAATCTGTTCCCACGTGCTGTCGTCCACTTTCTCATACCATTGGATATGGTAGTTCTCACGGTTTCCACCAAAAGTCTGCACCAAGAGGCTGTCCACAAGTTCCACACAGATGGTGTCGGCCGAGAAGGGCACAAATTGGAACACGCTGTCCACCACAATCTTCACCGAGTCGTTCACCGCACAGAGACGGTCGCGCCGGTAGAAAGGCGTTTGTTCGTAGCCCTCTCCTGCCTTCTGCTGCGCCCTTACGTAGAAAGTCTCCACCGCCTGCACCAAGGTGCGGGTGGCGGGAACGGAATCCACCACACGGTTGGAGGGCGTCCAGACATAGGTGTAGTCGTCTTTCTTACCCGGCGCCACCGAATCGATGGACAAACGCACGCCGCCCTGTCCGTAGACAACCGTATCGCTACCGGGGAGGGGCCAGATTTGGAAGTTGTAGGGGCGGGAAGCGGCCCGTTGGTTGGAATCGGCCGCACAGTCGTTCACGGCCGTCACGTGGATATACACGCTGTCGCCGGCAGGCGAGACGAGATATTCCATCACCGCCACCGTATCGCTCCATTGCTTGAGGAAGGTATGCGTGCTGTCTTGCAAATCCCATACATACCATACCTCCTGATCTATCTGCGACAGAGGCCGCTGAATCCAGGCGTAAGCCGTATCGCCGAAGCAGGGGCGCGGGATATGCAGACGGTCGGCGAAAGGTTCTATATCGGTGATGGGACTCACCACAAACACCGTATCGCGGTGGCCGCATTCGTTCACCGTGCGGACGGGGAGCGAAATGTGCGCCAGACTGGAGTCGGGGTTGTCTATCCACAAAGAGTCGTATTTGAATGCGGCCACCGCACGCGTGGAAAGCGAGAGATTGAGACCTGTGGGCAGGGTCCAGATGGCGCTGTCCACATCTTCTTTCGGTTGCAACACAATATTGTAGGCATCGCGGGTATAGCAGGGATGGAGCATATAAGGCCCTATCACGGCAGGTTTGGCCGCACTGTCGCGCACATGCACGGGCGTGCTGCGCAATGTCTGGCTCAGACCGCAGCCACCCTTGCGCCACATACGCACCGCAATCACCGCATCGGCGGTATCCAGATGCACATAGTAACGCGTGGCCGACAAGCTGTCGGTGGCCGGCTGGCCGTCCGCAGTAATCCGTTGCCAATTATCGGGTGTGTTCCACACAAACTTTATCGAATCGGGATAGGGGTCATACAAAGCCTTGTTGCGCAGACGCACGTCGATTTCGGTGCCCAGACAAGGCTTGATATTGCTCACCACCACCTCATCGTTAAAGGGATCGGCCTCACGCAACGCAATGGGCAGTTTCACGGGCAGACCCGTGCCGCACATGCCCCGGGGATGGCAGATAAGCGTATCGGTGGTGCGAATCTGTACACCGTTGGTATCGGCGGGCACTTCCGAGAAATGCAGCACCACCGTGGTATCGTTGGGTTTCGCCACCACGGTCCACACATCAGAAGAAATTTCCCATGTGCAAGTGATGTCTATCGGGCCCATCTCGGGATTGAGGTGGAATTTGTATTCGTAGATATTGTCGCTGCACGCCGTGGTCGCACCCACGATAGAACCCTTGATTTCGGGCGTGGTGTCGGCCACAATAATGTGAACATACTCCTCCACGTTGTTGGGGCAAGCGTCAAACACAGGTGTGAACACCATCTCGACCGTATCGAAGCTATGCGAGGTGGCCGAAAGGAAGGATTGATTGATATCGCCCTCCCAATTGAAGTTGTCCTTACCCTTTCCCCTTATATCCACCTTATATTTCACCTCGGAGAACAGCGTATAGGGAGGAACGCCGCACACCTGAAGGTATATCGTGGAGTCGATGCAGGAAGCGTGGTCGCCCAGAACAGTGAGGCGGGCGGTATCCTGCGGATAGGCGAGACGGGCCGTCTCCAGACTCACCGCCGGACCGCCGTTGCAGCTATCCACGGCCCATACACGCACATAGCCCGTATCCTTCCCCACCAGCAATGTGCAATGGGTGGCGTTGATCTCGTCGGCAAGCACTTCCCATATCGTATCCTGACGTACGGTGCCACTGTTCTCCTTAAATTCCCAACCCGCAGGAATCTGCCAACGGTAGGCCCGCGCCCCCAGAATCGGTTCTATGGCGTAGTCCGTTTCCTGACCCACACAGGGTTTCTGTACAAAAGTGATGAACGCAGGGGCATCGGGGCGGGTGCGGACCGTAAAGTTCTCGTCCAGCACGATAGGCGTGGAGAAATAGCGACAGCCCAAGACCGAAGCAGGGGTGCGCAACTGCACGCTCACACGTCCTCCCGTTTCGCCCACAATGGCCACGACAGAGGAGAAGTTGGAATCGCCGGGCACGGGGAACTGCAAGGCTTCGGACAGGTTCGGATTACCCTCCGCACCCTTGATTTTCCATGCACCCTCTCCGTTGTTTCCGGGCAAAACCCAATGATAGGAAGCTCCGGCAACGGGAGGTTCCATCGACAGCAGAAGTTCGGCGTCGGGACACAGAATCGTTTCGTTATCGGTGTTCTTGCTTTGATAAACGATTTTTCCCGTCGAGGGCAGGGAAAGCGTATCCACCAGACGCACGCGGATATAGAGCGTATCGCCGTAGTAGCCGTTTCCGCAATCGGGATAGTTGCCGCATACGGCCAGCAAGGCCGAATCGTTCAGCGTGGCCTCGTCGTTCGGAGCCAGGATATAGGATGCGCCTTCGGCGCGACGGACCGCCATCTTGCCGGCACCGCTCATCAATCTCCACACAAACTGCAGCGCCTTACCGTCTTCCGGTCCGGGCTTCACGGTCAAAGCCGTTTCACCGTGCAGACAGATATATTCCACCACCGTGTCGGCATCTTTCCATGTATAAGGCTTGCCCTCGGGCAACCACGCGGGCGCGGGCTGTTGGGGAACCTTCATCACCGCATCCACATACAAGGTGTCGGACATAGAATGCGCCTCGCAGTGGTTGCCCGCCCACAAGATAACCTTGCCGTTCTCGGGCCCCACCGTAACATCGAGGAAAGGATAATCCTTGTTGGTCTTGGTATAATAGGGTGTCCAAGGATATTCCCAGTCGAGAGTTTCCACCACATCCTGCAAGTTGGAAGCCATAAGCGACACCTCCGCACCCAGACAGAGAGGTTTGGGATTGATGCGGGGTTTCTGCGTCACCTTGCGGTCGGGCACAATCGACAAGCCCTGCGAACGCGAGATACCGCAACGGTTCTTGAGGGTGACATGGAAATACAGATTGTCGGAAGCGCCCACCACCAAAGGCAGTTGCCCGTAGTGCACCTTGCCCAGGGTATCGACACCCGAATCATCGTCGAACATCCAGTTCGAACCGCCCAAATGCATATCCGCATCGGGCTTCAGGCTCGGTGTTGCCCCGGCACGGTTCCAACTCAGATAGCTTTCGAAAGTCTTATCCAGACTCCACGCCTTGGCGGGATCCACCTTGATGTCGTAGACAAGACGGGAACCGGCGCAGGGCGTAAGGTCGACAGGACTTCCGCCGGCCACGATGGTCCGGCTCAAATCGAGGTCGAACTTGCCCAAAACTTCGTCTTCGTCTCCCGTAGGAATCACGAAAGCCAGCGTGTCCATCGACACGATATTGATAACCAAACTGTCGGAATAGCGTTGACAACCCTTCACACGCGTCTTCACCGAAATCCGCAACGGTTCGGCCTTTACATCGGTGGGGGCGAGCCGGCAGGAGTCTGTGTTCTGACGGGCTTCGAATACCGATGCACCGGCTTGTCCCCGCAATTTGGTCCACAGAATCTCCACGTTATTGGGATCGGTGCCGCTGGGGAACGTGGCCTTGAGCCATGCGGGCTGATTCATGCAGAGGCTGTCGAACGAGGGGTTCCTCGGAGCGGCGAGAATCCGTTTGATATCCGAGATATAGATGGAGTCGGACTTCGGCCCTTCGCCACAACCGTTCACTCCTACGAAATACACCCAGCCTTCCTGCAGACTATCGCTGTAGGGAGTGCTTTCCAAATGACTTTCACCCGTTATCGTATCGCCCTTCGTATTCCACGGGTAATACCATATACGGCTGTTTACATGATAGTTAGGCGTAGCCACAAAAGTTAATTGCTCGCGGTCGCAGAAGTTGGCGTTGGAACCGGGCTTGATGCGCAGACCGTCCTTGCCCGTCAAAGCCTCCTCGCTCTTGACCACGAACGCCGGGAGGTGCGAAACACCGCAGCGATTCCTTACATTCACCGCCATACGGAGCGAATCGGGATGTTCGAGAAAATTGGGAATGGAGAAATGCAAAGTTTCGTCAGCAGAGAATCCGTCGCCGCTCTCGGCCGTGCCGTTAATCCACTCGAAATAGGTGCCATCCATCTTCTTGTCGGTATTCGACCAACGACGACCCAAGGCCAAATTGCCACCGCTCCATACAAACTGATAGGTGGAGACAGCAGGCTCAAACTTGGCCTTGTTCACCGACCACCTCGCCGTGGCCGCACCGCAGGGCTTGGTCTGAATATCGGCTTTCCCTGTCTCAAGATTCACAATATAGTCCAGACCGGACAACGCAACCGCCGTGTCGTAGGGCAGCACCTTCAACGTGAGCGTATCGCCGTAGAAACGGCATTGTTCGTGACGCACCCGCACTCCTATATTTACAAACGAGAAGCCGGAAGTGGAAGTGGTGTCGGCGCGTTTAAAGAAACGGGCCTCGCTGCTGTCGGCCGCAGCCTGTATGGCGAGGCTGTCGGTGAAAGGCTCGCTCAGACCGAACCAATCGAATTTCCACGCGCTCGTGGTATAGCGGTTGTCGGTATAGGCAGCCTTATAGGTGTAGTTGTTGCGCAGACATACCGTATCGAAAGCCGTGTCGGCCACCACATTCAGAACCACATTCCGGGCAAGCCCATTCTCCGCGATTACCGTCATGGTTCCGGGCGCGTTCAGATGCCCGATGACATCGGTGATATTGATTTTGTCGGACTCGGGACCGGGACCGCAACGGTTAAAAGGCACCACATACACATCACCCTTCGCAAAAGCCGTGGTGTCGGAGAAAGTGCGGCGGATATAACCCCTGTCGCCGACCCGCAACGTATCCGGACCGCCCCAAGGATAGTGCCACTCATAGGCCGTGGCATATTGAATGCTGTCATGCTGGAACACGGCCCGCTCTTTCTCGCAGAGCACATCGCCTCCCGTCACCCATGTGGCCTTGTCGCGCACCAGCGAGATGGGCGTGAGGTCGAGGAACTTGGTAGGCGAAGACTCGCCGCAGTGCGCCGCGCCATAGGCCAAAATCCGTATGGGGGCACGCCCCACTATCATCTTCAGACCCGTGGTGGGATTGCGGGGATTGGCCGAATACTTGCCCTCTTCGTTGAGCACCCGCCAACCGGAGAGGTCGATGGTGTCGCCCGTTACAAAATCGTGGGTTCCGTTCAAATCCTTAGCCAAGCTCCAGCGGAACACGATGGAATCCATCTCCGCATGGAACGAACCATCCAAGGTATATTCCACGGTATCGCCCTCGCAAGGCGAAAGATTGAGTGCGGTGCCTCGGTGCAACAAATCCCTGAACATACTTCCCGAATCGAGCGAAAGGGTATCCACCAGACGGAACACATGAATCGAACTGTCGCCCTTGTTGGTGGGGTCGCAATCGTGACGGTGCGAATAAACCTTCACCGTATCGCTGCGGAAAGTGGCTCCGTTTATCGTGGTGTCTTTGGTAACCCGGTCCGGTATCACCACATCCACCGTATCGCGACGCGCATTGCGGAAATTCACCGCCCAGTCTTCGGGGAAAGTCCACGTGAAATAAGTTTCCTGCTGTGTCTTCTTGTCTTGCGTGGGATCGGGCACCACCGCGAGCGTCTGCGAGGTGCGGACACAAAGGTCGTTGGGCCATTCGCGCAACGACGGTTTGCCCGTAAAGGGCCGTACAAAGACACGAAGCGTGTCGGCACGGTGTCCGTTTCTCAATTCCGGATGCGCCGCACCTCCCGCCACATTATCATAGGCAAAACTACAACCCGATTTTTTACCGATAATCATGATGCTGCCCGTGTCGGCACCCACATGCACACCCACGCGCATTTCATCGATACCCCGGTCGGGGTCGAACAGACTGTCGTTGCTGGTACGGGCAAAGTTGGCGCTGTCGCCCGTGCCTATCCACATGGCCGTGCCGTAGCCGATAGTGTCGAGCACCTTCCAGTCGGAGGGGAAAACCCACAGATATTCTTCGGTGAGATAGGAAGTATCGGCCGCATACACCAAATTCGTTCCCCGGCAAGGCTGCACCAGGAATTCCTGATTGGAGGCGGAGCCCGGAGCACCCGGCTTCAGCAAAGGATCGTAGGCGGGCCGCGCCGTGGCGGGTTCTGTCATATCCGTCACCATAATCTTGACCCGCGTATACGGATTCACATTCACATAGTCGCCCGGACGGGCTTTGCTCAATCCGCAACGGTTGCGCAAGGCAAGCCACACCTGTCCCGAACCCGAACCGAACACCACACTGGTGGGATTGGCCCCCTCTGAATTAACATTTTGAAATTTCCACGTTGGATCGGAGAACGTCCATACATATTCCACCTTGTCGGTATTCCGTTCCGCACCCGACAGACCACCCTCCGCCGACACCAAGGGGCGCACTTCATAACGCTTGTCGGGAAGCGTTTCGCCAAACAATGTCCAACGCCATATTTCTCCCTCACACGCCCAACCCACGGAATCCAATTCCGTATCCGCATCGAAGGGATTGTGTTGGACATGCTCGTAAACGGGCAATGTATCAATGATATTTACCGGATAATACATGGCCGACCCCGGACCGCATTCATTGGCCGCCATAAAACCGAAAGCCAGCTGACTTTCGCCTTCCAGTTTATCGTGTGCCGACTCTCCGTTTACATAAAGGGTGATGATGTTGGTGTCGTTGGGATTGGTGGTTCCATCGATGGAACTGATTTCGTAAGAAATCGTACTCTCAAAACCCTCGGGAAGTTCCAATGCGTAGCCACCCTCGGGACCTCCGTCATATTTTTGCGGTTTGATGGGATTGTTCTTCGAAATCAGATAATAACTCCGAATCGGCCACTTTTCGTTGGTTTCGTTGTAGTTGCAAAGCAATATGGAAGCCTTGTTTTCGAAAGCATCCGGTTTCTCGGGTTCCTTTGTCCCCACAAACGGACGAGGATAACTTTCGTCAAGAGGGTCTACGATAGAGGGGGCCGGAGGCAAAGCCTTCACATAGACGGTCACCGTATCGCGTTTGGTGTCTTTCCAGCCATTGCGGAAACATTGATTGCGGGGATAGACGAAAAGCTTGCATGTATCGCCGAAATGCGTTTCGGTCTGCGCGATTTCGGGGGTCTTGACACCTACACAACCTTCCTTGCTGTCGTCCTTCTCCCATGTTCCCGGCGATTTCAATATGTTCCATACAAACGACAATCGCCCATAGTCCGCATCCTCATCATCGACTTTTCCGCACAACTGATAAACCGTTTTACCGCATAACTCGGGTACATTGTCTTCGATAAGTTCGGGAGGGTTGTTGCCCTGACGGACCGTGGGCGTATAGGGCAACTCAGCGGGCAGGGAGTCTACACGGATAAGGGTCAAGGTCTCGCTCGTCTTGCGGTAGGTGGTGTCCTGCACCCCGTTCTTGGCGGCTTCAGCCTCACATTCGGGGCAATACACCTCAAACCATACAGGAATCTTCGCACGGTTCACCCCTTCTTCTTTCTCCGCATCCGTTACCTTAGCACGCTCTTTGACTTTAAAGCAGATACGAGCCCTGTCGGGACCGAAGCCCTCTTTCTCGCTCCTACTTGTATTCGGCCGCATTTTATCGGTGGCGATTTCCAAATCGGCGGTATCGTAGTGCCATTTAAAACGATAGTGCGGAAAGAAAATCTCGTCGGAGAAATCGAAAGGCCCTGCCTCCAAATCGATATACCCGCTCACAGCATCATCTGCAGAGGGCAACGATCCCGTCTGCCCTTTTTCATTTCCGGTGTAGATTTTTTCAAACTTCTTACCGTTGACCGAATCTGAATAATACACGCAGGCCACGTTCTCCATATCCTTATCCGGCGTTTCATCAATCGATACCCATACTTTCTGTTCCCCCTCTTCCGGCTCGATATATCGGATATGCGTCACCTTTAATTTCTGCGAGTCGGGAACGATGGTCTTTAGAAGAACATTCTCGATTTTCTTGAACGAAGGCTTGGCGGTCATACCGGCATCGCAAGTCTTGGCACGCACCATCCAGTAGCCCGTGTCAATGATAAGCACGCGGGACGTGGTCTTTCTACCGGCCTCTCCCGACGCATAAGGCGCAATCTCTCTGCCCTCTATCTTGTCGTCGATGCTATCGGCCTTAAACCAGGCAAACTGCAAAGGAGCACTTTCGGTATAGGTTCTATCCAAACCCGGCAATACCCGCAATTCATACACCAAGCCCTCGCAATAGATTTCCTTGGTTTGCACGGAGGCTTTCTCATCATAACCGATACGTCTGCCCCCCGTATAGGTATACACGGAAATAAGCCCCGGATCCGCAGCAGGACAGGAAGCCTCAAAGGAAACCGATCCTTCGTATATGCTTCCATCGGCTTTTTTCCAACTCACCGCAACACTCAACTGACGGGAATTATTGCCCACCGGTATATAACGGAAACGCACCGTCTCGTTCAAGGTTCCTTCGTAGTCGGGATACTTCAGATAGGGCTGGCTCGCTTCGGGCACCGTCCACGTGCACACGCCCTCGGCACCTGTAACGGTAATGGCTATTTCCTCTGTATTGAAACAGATAACGTTATCGGGAGCCTTCCACTCCTTGCCAGTATTGGCATTAATGAACTTGACCTCCTGCGCCACACTCCGAAAGGGCATAGAGAGAGCAAGTAGGGTGAATACTACCGGGAGCCATGCAAAACGAATCGTCGAAGTGTTTTTCATAAAACCTGCATTTCTTAGGGGCATAGTGAGGCCTTGCGCGGATANGGCACGGCCAAACCATAGCAAAAACAGCCCAAATCAGCCCACAAACTATTCAATACAAGCCAATTGGGTTGTTTTACGCTATAATATACCCGCGTAAAGTTAAGAAAATTAGATGAAAGTTACCGCAACTCGCTTCCGATGAGCCGTAAAAATTCCCCTCTCGTTTTGGAGTCGGTGAGAAAACCGCCCGTGAAGTCGCTGGTGGTGGTGACCGAATTCTGCTTCTGCACCCCGCGCATAGACATGCAAAGATGCTGAGCCTCAATCACTACCGCCACCCCAATGGGATGCAGGGCGTTTTGAATGCACTCCTTGATTTGGGTGGTGAGCCGCTCCTGCACCTGCAAGCGGCGGGCGAAAACGTCCACCACGCGGGGAATCTTGCTCAAACCCACGATATAGCCGTTGGGGATATAGGCCACATGTGCCTTGCCGAAGAAGGGCAACATATGGTGTTCGCAGAGCGAATAGATTTCGATGTCCTTGACAATGACCATCTGCTTGTAGTCTTCCTTGAACATCGCGCTTTTGAGAATCTGCACGGGGTCTTGGTCGTAGCCCTGGGTGAGGAACTGCATGGCCTTGGCCACGCGCGTAGGCGTGGCCAAGAGGCCCTCCCGGGCCGGATCCTCGCCCAACAGGGCGAGGATCGCCTTGTAGTGCGCGGCCAACTCTTCGGTACGGCCGGCAGGATAGATTTCTTGTTTGGAATACTTTTCTTCCATTCAACCCCCGCAATATCAAAACGAAGCCTTGATGAACTCGCGGTTGAGCTTGGCAATGTGCAGAATCTTGATGCCCTTGGGGCATTCCGCCTCGCACGCACCGGTGTTGGTGCAGTTGCCGAAGCCGAGTTCGTCCATCTTGGCAATCATCTTCTTGACACGCTCGGCCGCNTCNACCTTNCCTTGCGGAAGGTGCGCCAGATGCGATACCTTGGCCGAAACGAACAACATGGCCGAAGCGTTCTTGCAGGCCGCCACACAAGCGCCGCAACCGATNCAGGCNGCCGCATCCATAGCCACATCGGCATCGTGTTTGCGGATAGGTATCGCATTGGCGTCGGGCACACCGCCCGTGGTGGCCGAGATAAAGCCGCCGGCCTGAATAATCTTGTCGAAAGCCTGACGGTCTACGGTAAGGTCCTTGATGACGGGGAANGCCGCGCTGCGCCACGGTTCGATGTAGATGGTGTCGCCGTCNTTGAACTTGCGCATATGGAGCTGGCACGTGGTGATCTTGCTGTCGGGACCGTGAGGGTGGCCGTTGATATAGAGACTGCACATACCGCAGATACCCTCGCGGCAGTCGTGGTCGAAGCAAACGGGTTCCTTGCCCTCTTTCACGAGATTTTCGTTGAGGATATCCAACATCTCCAGAAAGGAGCAATCGGGCGAGATGCCGCTTATCGGGTAGGTTTCGAAGCGGCCCCTTGCCTTGGGTCCCGCCTGCCGCCATACTTTCAGTGTGAAGTTCATATTGTGTCGTGTTTAATTCTTATAGTTTCTTGTGGCCACCTTGATGTTTTCGTAAACAAGAGGCTCCTCGTGTCTTTGCGGTTCGGCATCCTCGCCCTTATATTCCCACACGGCCACGTGCATGAACTTTTCGTCGTCGCGCTTGGCCTCGCCCTCCTCGGTCTGATGCTCCTCGCGGAAATGNCCGCCGCACGACTCCTCGCGAAGCAAGGCATCGCGCGCCATCAACTCGCCCATTTCGAGGAAATCGGCCAGACGGAGCGCCTTTTCGAGCTCGGCGTTCATGTTGTCGGCACTGCCCACCACCTTGAGGTCGCGCCAGAACTCGGCCCGCAACTCACGAATCTGCTTCACCGCCTGTTCCAGACCGGCTTTGGTGCGGCCCATGCCCACGCATTCCCACATGATATGTCCCAGACGTTTGTGGAAAGCGTCGGGAGAGGTGCGGCCCTTTATGCTGAGCAAGAGATTGATGCGTTTCTTTACTTCAGACTCCGCTTCGTCGAATTCCGGACCGTCGGTAGGCACGGGGCCTTCGGAAATCCGCGAAGAGAGCGCGTTTTGCAGGGTNTAGGGAATCACGAAATAGCCGTCGGAAAGACCCTGCATCAAGGCCGAGGCTCCGAGGCGGTTGGCGCCGTGGTCGGAGAAATTGGCCTCGCCCAACGCAAACAGGCCGGGTACGGTGGTCTGCAGTTCGTAGTCTACCCAAAGCCCGCCCATCGTGTAGTGGACGGCGGGATAAATCATCATCGGGGTCTTGTAGGGGTCTTTGTCGGTAATCTTCTGATACATTTGGAAAAGATTGCCGTAGCGTTCCTCAATCTTGGCCTTGCCCAAACGTTCTATCGCGCTCTTGAAGTCGAGGAAAACGGCCAAGCCGGTTTCATTCACTCCGAAGCCTGCGTCGCAGCGTTCCTTGGCGGCGCGGGAAGCCACGTCGCGGGGCACGAGATTGCCGAATGCGGGATAGCGGCGTTCGAGGTAATAGTCGCGGCGTTCTTCGGGCAAGTCTTCGGGTTTGAGTTCGCCTTTGCGGATTTTCTCCACNTCGGCCTTGTCTTTGGGCACCCAGATGCGGCCGTCGTTGCGGAGGCTTTCGCTCATGAGGGTGAGTTTNCTCTGATAGTCGCCGTGAACGGGGATGCAGGTGGGGTGAATCTGCGTGAAGCAGGGGTTGGCGAAGAAAGCGCCTTTCTTATAGGCTTTCCATGCCGCGCTGCCGTTGCTGTTCATGGCATTGGTGCTCAGGAAGTAGACGTTGCCGTAGCCGCCGGTGCACAACAGCACGGCGTGGGCCGAATAGCGTTCGATATTGCCGTTGACAAGGTTGCGGCAGATGATGCCTCGGGCCTTGCCGTCCTTGAGCACGAGCTCCATCATCTCGCGGCGGGCGTAGAGTTTTACGCTGCCTTTGGAGATTTCGTGACTGAGGGCGCTGTAGGCTCCCAGCAGAAGTTGCTGGCCGGTCTGTCCTTTGGCGTAGAAGGTGCGCGATACCTGGGCGCCGCCGAAGGAGCGGTTGTCGAGGTAGCCGGCATAGTCGCGGGCGAAGGGCACGCCTTGTGCCACGCATTGGTCGATGATGTTGTTGCTCACTTCGGCCAGGCGGTATACGTTGGCTTCGCGGGCGCGGTAGTCGCCGCCTTTGATGGTGTCGTAGAAGAGGCGGTAGATGCTGTCGCCGTCGTTCTGATAGTTCTTGGCGGCGTTGATGCCTCCCTGCGCGGCGATGGANTGTGCGCGGCGGGGGCTGTCGGAGATGCAGAATATCTTGACGTTGAAGCCCATGGCTCCCAAAGAGGCGGCGGCAGACGCGCCCGCCAGTCCGGTGCCGACCACAATCACGTCCAACTTGCGTTTGTTGGCGGGATTCACCAAGTGTTGTTCGGCTTTATATTTCGTCCATTTCTCGGCCAAGGGACCGGAGGGAATTTTTGGATCTAGGATATTGCTCATTGTTGTTGTTTATTATTTACGATTAAAACAAAATAGCCATGCCGATGGCGGTGGCGTAGAACATCAGCACAATCACAATGGCGTAGAGCAGGCCGATGATCTTGATGGGCTTGTCGGCTTTCTCGCCGTTGAGGCCGAGGGTGTGCAGGGCCGAGGGGAAAGCGTGTGTGAGGTGGAAGCCGAGGGCCAGAATCAATACCAAGTAGAGCACCAGGTAGGCGGTGTTGTTGAACAGGCCTTGTGCGATGGTGTAGAAATCGGGTTCTCCGTCGGGCAGCAGGGCGCCTTTCACCCATCCCAACTTCACGAAATAGAAGTTCATGAGGTGGATGACGAGGAAAATGCACACGAGGATGCCGGTGTAAATCATGAAGCGTGAACCGGGGGCGGTCCGTGCTTTGCCACGGACTTTATAGCCCACGGGGCGGGCCATCCAGTTGCCGATTTGCAGAATCACCGCCAGGATGATATGGAGCAGCAGCGCGGCAAAGAGAATCACTTCAAACACTTTCACGATATAGTTCGTGCCCATGAAGTGGGCGGCGGCCCGGAACCATTCGCCTCCGTCGTTGCGGAGCATGCAGAGGTTGATGCCGGCGTGCACAAGGAGGAAGACCATGAGGAATCCTCCCACAATCGCCAGGGTGATTTTCTTNGTCACCGAGGCAAAATTCAGAAAACCTTTCATATTGCTGTTTATTATTCTACTAATTCTATCTCATCACAAACTTACGGGCGGTGATGCGGCCGTCGGGGGTGGTGAGGGTGCAAAGATATAGCCCGGAGGGCAAATCGCCAACCTCGTAGGTATGTTCTTCGGTTTCAGCACCTACCCGCAAAGCATTGTCGAGAACGGCCACCGTGGAGCCCAACACGTTCACCACGCGCAACACGCCACACTCCTCGCGCGGAGAGCTCACCGCCACCTGCAACGTTCCGGCACTGGCGCGGACGATGTGGAGACGGAGGGAGGAAAGTTGGGTACCCGCGCCCCCCTCTTCGTTGGAAACATCCGCAGCCGACACTTTCACCTCGTCGAGAAGCGGCAAACCGTTCTGTGCGGAAATGCATAGAGAAAGCGTCCCCTCTTCCGTCACCCCCGACACATCCAAGCTCGCCCTACCCTGCGCATCGGCCACCGCAAAAGCCACATTCTCACCCNCGCAGGAAAGCGCCACCCACGCATAAGGCCAGGTAGACACCTCGAAAACCTCCGTTTCCGGCTTGAACCACTTGGCATAGTTTGCCGTAATCGGATCGGGACGATGATTATAGGGACGGTAGGAAGGATCGCCGAACACATGATAAATCTGCCAATAAAAGGTTTTCATCGTATCCTCGGTAGAAGACATCTCCACCGCCATATTGCCCGTCTGCATGATTTCGGCCACACTCAACGCCCATTGCGCGTAAGGCTCTCCGTGTGTATGGAAAAACGCATCGTTGGCCCCCAAGCCCGTATTGTCGTAGGTGTAGGTATGAATCTCGCCAAAAGCCAAGTTGTCGGTGAAGCCGATGGCCCAAAACACATCCTCGTCGAAATAGGTGCTGTTGCTGGCTCCGATATAGGCCGCCGCCCCCGCGTCCTTCTTGCGCAGAAGCGTCTCGCCGAAACAGCTCCCCTTATCCATCTTGCCCGTCAGACAACAATTTCCNATAAGCAAAGGATATTTGTCCTTGTTGGTGAAATTCTCCACATTGCTGTTGGTTATCCTNGGGCTTTCCCATCTGTCCCATTCGCCGTGCGCCGTATAGATGCCCACCGAGACCCCGGCGTTGATATTGCCGATGATAGCGCTCGAGGCGCGGCCCGATTCGGGATAGAGATAGGCCGTGTCTTTGTAGTAGAGGGAATGGAGGTAGTTGACGGTGGGATTGAGGTGAGAGTTGCCGTAGCCTTGATCATCGACGCCCGCCACGAGAAAACTGCTGTCGAGGAAAGCCGTTTTTTCGTAGGGAATGTTCTCCATATACATCAACTTGTCTATCTGCGGCATAAGTTCGGCCACATTCGTAGCCGACATACGGCCGTAGAGCACGTCGGGCAGACGGTCGCCCGTGTATTCGCAAAGATACAAATCGGAAACGTGCTTATCGCCATAATAAGGGTCGCTGTAGTTTCCGTTGGGTATCTGCGCCACATCGCCCACAAAAAGCACGTAGGTGGGCGCGGGGTTCTCGGGGGTGGCCTCGTCGTAGAGTTTCTTGAGATAGGCGCGGATACTCGNGCGCGTTTTCCCTACCTCGGCCTCGTCGGTATAGGCCTCCCTTACGCGGAAGCCCAAAAGCGTTTTCCACGCCACGAATTTCTGCAACGAATCGCGGAACATGGGGTCGGACACAATCACATACACGGGAGCCTGCGTGTATGCGGTGGCCTTGGCCTCCGGCAGACGGAGCGTGTGAAGCAAACCTTGTTCAAAGCCCCGATAGGCCACCGAAGCGTATTTTTCCTTGAACTGCCGCGTGGCGGCCATGTCGGCNCCTTTGAAATCGATGTGATAGTCGATGCGGGTGTAGACCTTGAGCGTATGGGTGGCGGGCTCGTAGACAACGGGCGTGATGGAGAGGTGCGCCAGACGCAGGCCGTGGAGCGTGGCCTCGCCGCCGAGTGCAACGGGACTTTCGGGGGCGCGGTAGGACGCATACACCGCCGAATCGTAGAAAAATTTATTAATATTGTATGCNGGATTTTTGGAACGGGGCCCCTGCGCGGGAAAAACNNNGTNNGGGAANCCNNCNGNGGCNAGGTCGAGCGTATAACTCTCCACATAATCCACCACCACTTCGGGCCTGGCCCCCTGCGGCACCTCCAGCATCTCTGTCTTGAAAGGCAAGGCAGGCAACCCCATCGAAGCCGTATGCCCGAAACCCTCCAACGACACCGTCGTAAACGAAAGCCCCTCCACATCGACACTTTTCAGAACCGGTGCCGACACGCGGGTGGAAAGACGCAAGGACTGGGCGGATAGCAAAGTCGGCGCAAGGAGAAGCGCCGACACAACAAAACCAAAAACACGATTTCCCATAGTGTTCCGTTATTATTTAAAACCTATAACCCAAACCTATGCTGAAAAGATTGTTATAGGAATAGTTGACATTCGCTTCCATCTGCAAGAGAAGCGTAAAATTCGATATATCCAGCGTAATTTGCGGAATAAACGCACAACGGGTGCGGTAGGCCAACGAGAAACCCACCGAAGTGGAAACGTCGAACACATAGCGGTAGCCCACCCGCGCAAAAACCGTGGAAGCGACGTTGTTACCCGAAAGCTTGTCGCTCTGGTAGTTGTAGTAGAGCCCCACCAAAAGCTGCGAACCCATGCCCGATTCGAGTTCGGTCTGACTGCCCGCCAGGGAAACGACCGTCTGCGCATAGAGCGAGAAACGCAAGGGAATACGGAGGGTTTCGTTCTCCAACGCCCCCGTCTTGGGACGGAACAGATGAAAAGCCGCAAAGCCCGCTTCCACCCGCGCACGGTCGCCGAAACGCCCCATATAGTTCACGCCCGCATGGCCGTCGAAAAGGTTGCGCGGGTCGGGCAGTTCGTCCACCGGCGTAAGGGAGAAATTGATGCCGTGCGTATAGTGAGGGTCGTACATATCCCCCACCTGGATGTCGTTGGTCTGATAGCCATAGTTGCGGTAGCCCGCCTGAATGCCGAAACTGAGACGATGCAACGGATGCCCCTCTTCATCTTCCACTATCGTCCAGTGATAGGCATAGTTGAGCATGATCTGGAAATCGCGCATGGCCTGCTTGTTGAGCGTATTGGAATAGACATACACGCCCAAGGCCATTCTTTCGCGCGAGAAACGGCATTGATAGTTGGCGGCCAAGATACGCAGACACTGGCTCGAAAACGCCCCTTTCAACTGATTTTTATAGTTGAGACCCGCACTGTGGTGGACGTTCCTGTAACTGCGCGTCTCCACGGCGGCGAAAAAAGGCGCGTAAACCTCGCCGTCCAAGCCGCAGGAGGCGGGATTAATCATCATGTTGAAATCGAATCCGGGAGTGAGCGGAGCATCGATCTGGGCCCGCGACACGGTTGCGCCCCCTACGCCTCCCAACAAAGCCAGTATATATGCAATTTTCTTGAAAGTCCTCATCTTTTTACAAAATCACCTGCACCCAACTTTGTTTGTTCAAGATATGTTCCTCGCCCTTGGCATCCACCACCGTCACCGTAGCCTTATAGGAGTAGGTTCCGGCCGGAGCCTGCTTGCCGTCGGTACCGGTGGCGTTCCACACGGTGTTTTCGGCATCGCCCCTGCCCTCGAACATCTTTTCGCTCCGTTCGTTGAATACTTGCAGATGTACTTCTTTGATATTCAAACCATAAACACGCAGGTAGGTGTTTTCTTTCTTCTGCGAATAGGGAATGACCGTATTGGGGATATACACCTCGATTTCACCCATCTTGATGGTTGTATCCCTCTGCACACGCACCAAAACCGAATCCTCGGCATAGCATTCGAAAGACTCCGAGGCGTATTGTTCGGCTATGACGTAATAGTGCTGCGTCTTTTCGGGCTCGATGCGGAACGTGGCGCCCTCATCCGACTCTTCACCCAAACTGTCGCTCCAGAAATATCTGATTTCGGGACCGTCGGGCGCGGTGGCCAGAGCGCTCAATGTCACTTCGGCACGAGCCTGAACCAAGGTGTCGCGCGGCGAAACCCGCACAAAGACAGGTTTTTCAATGCGGTGTATCGTCAAAATATTGGAAGTGCGGTAACGGACCGTATCCACACCCTCCGAAACCGAACCCACCGCAATGCCCTGCACGAACACCGTGTCGGCCCGGTCGAAGCCNGTATAGGCCGGCGTACGGGTCAACTGCCAAACATCGNGGGCGATTTCCCGGCCGTTTTCATACCANACCAAGGTGTCGTAGCCCTCTACGGAAGCCAAGGTATAGGTTACTTCGTTTTCTCCGCAAAGCCAAGAGGCCGAAGCGGAAAGCACAAGGTTGGAAAGCATGGGCAGAGGACCTATCGTATCGCCGTCCTTAATCATGGCCACGTTCACCACCGCCTCGCTCCAGCAATTCTCCGCCAGGGNCAAGGCCGCTTCCTGATAGGCCCGCACCGTATATACATCCGGTTCGGTCACCACGAAACGATAGGTGGACGCATGGCCCACTTCNTCTTCGCCCTTCATCCACAGGAACGAAGCGGGAGCGCCGTCTTTCACCGTGGCCGTGGCCTGCAGTTTGAGCGTGGCATTTTCCTTCACCACGGTATCGGACGGAAAATTCGTGCCGAGCACCGGTCTTTCCACACGGCGCGTAAGCACAACATTACTCCAATTGTAGATAGGGTCGCCACCGCCGTCGCAGACGTTGGCCGCGCGCGAACCGTATACCTGCACGGTATCGGGCGCACCGGTAAGGCCGCTGNAACGCGGAACGCGGGTCAAGGTGAGCACATCGCGCGCGGCCTCCACCCCGTTCACATACCAGATAATCGTATCACAGTTGCGTTTCTGCAACGTATAGGTAACGGATTCTTCCCCGCAGGCCGCNTCGGCCGAAGCGGTCAACGTGAGCGAAGGCCGTCCCGAATTTCCGCCCGAAAGCACTTCCACATAGACCGTATCGAAACTGCGGCACGAAGGCAATTCGTTGCGGTAGGCCTCGAACACCACCTCGGTGCTGCGGTCCACACGGTATCTCCTTTCCANACTCGATTCACCGCCGCCCATAGGCGCCAGCACCGAATGCCAGGCAAAGCCCGAACCCTCGGGTTGCGCATAGCTCAATGCCAAAGGATTGGACGCACATACCACCGTATCTTGCGAAAGAGGCGAAATCCTCTCGATAACGGGACGGTCCACGGAACGGAACACCACCGTGTCGGAATAGGAAACCTCCGTATTGCACGAAGCCTTGAGCAGGGCCGTCGCATAGGCCATCCAGCCATTCTGCACGGCCACCTGAAGCCGAACGGAATCCAGCCCCTTGACCGAAGCCTTCACCGCACCCGAAGCATCGCACACATAATACGTTACCTCGGAGAATGTAGAAGAAAGGCCTTTGTTGTTGTCGGGAATATAGGCCTGCAAGCCCGTGCGCACNTCCCCGCCGCAGAAAACACTGTCGGGAGAAACAATTTTGAAAGGCACGGAAAACGCCACGCCATCCTGCATCAGATATATCCGCAACGAATCCATCCACGGACAATGCATACCGTCTACCGCCGTGGCCTTGTATACCGTTTCTTCGGTAGGCTTGCCCACCGCCGTCCAGCCCCGGGGCGTGCCCTGCANGGCCGCCGCAGGCTCCCAAGTCAATTCCTGCGTCTTGTCGATATGTCCGTAGGTNTCCACCGAATCCACAAAGTAGACACGCAAGTCCACCTCGCCGTTCGGACAAACCACCTGATCGTCGCTCACCAACTCCAACATACCGTTGGGTTCCAACCGCCACATCACATATTTAGGACTATAGTGCGTGTTGAGACCGTCGGCGCTCACCGTGTCGGTTCCATACATCACATACACCTCATCCATCTCACGCAACGCCATATCGTAATACTCGCCGTCGGCAAGAATATCATAATCCACCGTTCCCGGNTNGGGCAGACNCGGGTTGGGACGGACCGAACCCACAGGTCCCGCCGCAACGGGCCGTCCGTTGCGATAATACATCACCCACGATTCGGCACCCGGATTCTGCGGAGNAACCCGCACACGGACCTTCTTGCCCGTATACACATNGAAAAGCGTATCCTTCACCGTTCCCGTATTTCCGGAAACGCCTGTCATCTTTACATAATCGTCACTCTGCGAACACATACCGAAAATCGGCTGTCCGTCTTTGTTGTCGCTCTTAATCTCCACCACNTCCAAGNTNACNNCNNNGGNAACNGCNACNGNAACTTCCACCACAGCCCGTATCGGCCGGGCAAAGATGATGCNGCCCCTCCGCAATGACACGGTAGCGGGGNNTNTAGNCGGNCANNANCACCGANNNNGAATCGNNATTNTAGGTGGGGTCCGCTNATGCCNTGCNANNAAGCNGNNATNGCCGTCCACGTGCCGTTGCGTTCCTGNTTTTCCCAACGNTAAGTCTACATTNNGCAGATAATCNTTGTCNTGNGTNCCATCCNTGCCNNNGTANACCGCNCCGGCCTCCAGAAGCACCTTCTCGCCCNCCCTCGCCCACTCGGGCGTNNCAAGNGTAAGCACATCGGCGGGACTTTCGTGATAGGGAATGCCCATCTTCACGGTCTTTTCGTAGTCCCGACAGGTAATCAAATCGCTAT
The DNA here is from genome assembly GCA_014803485.1 of bacterium. Classification (GTDB taxonomy): domain Bacteria; phylum Bacteroidota; class Bacteroidia; order Bacteroidales; family P3; genus Pullibacteroides. Next base: position 47,057 of record JAAVBQ010000019.1, read on the forward strand.
ACACCCGGGTCTTGATGGTGTCGGACGTAAACAGACCCGCCACACAGATTGTATCGCCCGACCAGTTGAACTGCCGTTTGTCGTTGAGATACCACGCATAGGACACATCGGGGTCGTCGTCGCTCTTCAGATAGATTCTCTGCGCCTGCGGACCGGTCTTGGCACTGTCGCACCACATTCCCTGCTTGGTGAATTGCAACGATACCGTCCAATCCCTATCGGGGGCCGAAACCAACCGCACCGAATCGTAGGCCCAGCAATCGGCACTCTTGTGGTGCACACTCAGATAGTAGGTGGTGATGCCGTCCTGTTCGTTCCAATCGCTCCAATATCCCTGCGGAATCACGGCGGGAACGGGCGTAACCGCAAGTTTGCCCGAAGCGCTCATACCCGGCACCGAACTACCTGCACCGATAGAAGGATCCTCCTTGGGCAAAGCCGCCCAATCGTTGCCCCACGCATATTCGTATTCGGCCGCCGCACGGGCCGCCTTGCGTTTGTTCTTATAGGTCTTGTTTTCCTTGGCCAAAGCCCAGAGGTTCACCTCGCTTCCCGCACACACAATGGTGTCGGCCTCAATATGGGTGATGGTGAAATCGGGAGCTCCGACAAGCACATAATCGCCGAAATTGAAATGCTCGTATTTGTTGCTGCCCCACGTGCCGCACGAGAAATCGAACACAGCCCGACAGGTAATCTTCATATCGGCAGGTGAATGCGTTACATAGAGCGTGTCTTTCTGCGCCCCCAGCACGGAATAGTCGGGAAACAGATCGCTTTCGAGCAAAGGATTCAGATAGTAACTGTTGTCTGCCTCATAGCGGCCGTCGTAGCGCCATTCGTAGCGCACCAACGGCTTGATGTCGTCGGGCAGATTGAGAATGGAAGCCGTCACCACCATAGGCGCGGTAGGACAATTGAACTCCGAACCTTCTTTGTGGAGCACCAACGGCATCTTGCTGTAATCATTAGACTTTATCAGATTGGGCACGAAGTTTTGGGAACGGTAGCGGCGCAGACCCGTGCCGCATTCGGTGCCCGGCGTATAGAGCACATAGTAGAGCGTATCGCCCGCCACAAAACCCTCGTTCAACTGTTCACAAGCAAAATTGCCCACTTTCAGCGAAGGATCGTTCAACACCAGCTTGAAGCCTTCGGCCACCACGGTGCGGATTTTGGCCATAGGCGAACTGGTGTTGGAGATATTGGTGTTCGTGACCGTAGCGTTATACCCCAAAATCTTCACCAGGTTATAATCGGCATTGCGATAATGGTTGTCGCTGATTTCCTGCGGCACAAAACCGTTATCGGCACCATAATTCAAGTTGTTGTTTTCGTCTTTCAGATCGTAACGATAGAAGCCTAAGAAAACACTGTCGCCCCCGTCCTTGGGTTTCTTGAACCAAATCATCGTGAAATCGCGCGGCAGATAGCGGATATCGGTGGTGACGGTGATAGGCATCCCCTCGCAAGCCACCTCACTGGCAAACTTCGTCTGAATGGGTGCAAGCTCGGCCGGCAACTGCACGCTGAACGTATGGACGGGCGGTTTATTCGCCATAAAAGCCGTGTTCAGATAGGCACCCTCGGTGGTGATGGAGTCGAAAACGGCGCAAGGCATGGATACGTTCGAAATGGCGCACGCATAGTTATCGTAGAAGCCCGTGCGCGGCAACACCACATCGATTTCGGAATGCTCCTCGTTGTCGGCATGCACCTGTTCCCGATAAATTATATCCTTTCCGTTGCGCAACCATGTAATAGTGTAATCCTTACCCGCATTCCACGTAAGCACGCGATATTTGACGCTATCGTAGCAAGCGGTCAAGTAAGGCTCGCCCGTACCGCTCGAATTCACCACATTGGCATTCATATAAACGGGATAACGCACGTTGATTCCCAGCGGAGACGACTGCACGCTACGCTCGGCCACACATTCCTCGTCGGAATACATAATCACATCCACATAGTCGTCGTGGTCGAGCACCGCCGAGAACGTTTCGCCCGTAGCGTCTTCCTGCGTGATGCCGTTGATACGCCACATAAATGCAGGTTCTTCGCCCGCATAAACCGTATGGAGTTTGAAAGCAAGTTCCCTACCCTCGCAGAAAGGCCCCACCGGCTGCCCCGGCTCAAGACCCGAAGCCAAGGTATCCACCACCACTTCCACGCTCGGATGCAACCAATCGCGATAAATCATGGTGTCGGAAATCAACACGTCCTCCCCCGTCACCAAGTCGTAGACACTCACGCTCACAGCACAAAGCCCCTGATAGGTGAGACGCGGCGAACGCGTAAAAGGATTGTCTATCACAGGCGCGGCCACATTGCCCTCCAGGTCGGTGACGGTCCACTTGTAGTTGAACTTGCCGCTGCCGCCCTTGGTCAANACATTGAGNTGTATGCTNTTGTCNCTGTTNTCGTTGCCNCAACGATACACNGGGAAAGGATTGAGNNNNCCCNNGATATNCTNNCCCTTGATGAACACCGACGANGAAANNTCCNNCNTGCAACCGNANTTGTCCTNGANAGTNGCCNCCACCANATNNGGNTCGTNNATNGGCATNGACGNNACATANACNGNCTCNCCCTGCGTCATCTCAAACACATTCTGCNCCTCGGCGAAAAGACTGTCGGGCGAGAAAGTTANCGTGAGCGGATAGGACGAAGCNGNGGTATTGAGCCTCNGNCTTGAAAATCACNCTCGAACCGGGGTCGATGAAGTTCCAGTCGGGNGAAAGAGNGGCATCGGTGAGNNTGATTGGCCCCCACGGTATAGACCACCGTATCGAGCGTGGCACAGCCGTTGGGNGCGTAGGCCNCCATCTNNAAGCGGTATTCNCCCNCCTGNNGGGGCGTAAAGGTGGGGTTCTTGGTTTTGGAACCCGCCAGAAATTGGNTTTGCGTGGCCCCCTTGCCCGAAATCTCGGTCCATTTGTAGTCGCAGCCGCCCTCGCCGTTGAGCGTGAGACGGGACCCTACGCAAAGCAAGGAATCGCGGCCCGCATCCACCAGACTCTTGTCGGGGCCCTTGCCGGGCAACGCATCGACGGTTCCGTGAGTGATACCCCCCTCAAAATCGAAATACTTTCCCCCGAGAAACGACAGACCCGTACTGAAGGCCATCTGCGTGTGGTCGCAGAAAATGAGACGGCACTCTCCCTCTTTCTTGCAACGGATACGGATACGGAACAAAGGCACCGAATCGGTGAGCATGAACGCCTGGCTCTCGTTGGCGAACCACGTGGAAGCGAAACGCCCTACATTGGGATACTGCAATTTATATATATCATCTTGGCTGCTTGTCCAACCCGTGCCATAGAGATAACTGTTCTGCATACAGCACTTGATGCCGGGGTGCATATCCTTCAACACCGGTTCGCACACCCAATAGTCGTAGTTTTTGCCGTTGTAGGATCCCTTTTCGTGGCGCTTGTAGGAAGAAACAATCTCGCACACGCTGGTGTCGGAAAGATAGAGGAAAAACATGAAATTCTCCATAGCCCGCACCCCCGGTGTGGTGGCATACTCGCCAAAATCCACATACACGGCCACATCGGCGGTCTGTCCCGGACAAAGTGTGGTACTCTCCACACGGATTTTCGCTTTAGGGCCTTTCTGCCCCTGCGCCGGAGAGCAGAAAAGCGACAAGGCAACGATGGAAAATATCGAAATGAGGGAAATAAACGATTTTTTCATGTTCCTACCTTTAAATTTTAGAACGTGGGAAGCAAAGGTCTGTCGGGACGTTTGAAGTCTGCACGGTATGTAAGGGTGAGTTCGTGCGAGGGCTTATACGCCTTGCTGTTTTTGCCGATATTGGCATCGAAAGCATAGCTGAGGCCGAAGTTGCGGTTGATGTTCACACCCGCCGTAATCACGAAAGCATCCAGACGATACACCACGCCGAACTGCAGCACGTCGCGGTAGATGGCCCGCAGGCTCACATCCACATCGGCCGATTTTTCGGCGATTCGCGCGGCCACCATAGGGAACAGGGACCAGTCGGGATCGAGTTCGAAGTTATAGCCGAAGTAGAAGTAGGTGTGAAAGGCATCCAAACTCGGACTCTTGCCTATCTTGATAGGCAGATTCTGCGCCGAGAAGCCCGCCACGATTTCGGAGGTGTGGAACTCGATGCCCAAGCCCATGTCCATGTTGGGATTGAACTCATCGCCCGTCGACACATACATCTCGCCGTCGGGCAATATACCGTCGGAGAGGAAACGCCGTTTCACCCCGAGGTTCACCCCGAAGTTGATATAGGCATCGTGCCCCACTTGCAGACAATACATGTAGTCTAACTTGAACACAACGTTGTTTTCTACGTTGGCGTTCCACTGGTGGAGCGACATACCTACCCCCATGTTCTTATCCTTGAAGTAGTAGGATGTGTTCAACAAGCGGTAGGACGGGTGATTGGGCGTGCCCCACCATTGCTCACGGTCGGTGAGCGAAGCGCGGAAAAGCCCGTCGGTGTTGATAGCGGCGGGATTGTAGAACAGACGGTTCACAAAAAACTGACTGAACTGCGCGGCCTCCTGAGCCTGCAGCCGCCCCGCATGCGGGGCGGCTGCAAACATGCAACCTAAGGCAAACAGGATAAGACCCTTCTGGAATATGCTGTTTTTCTGTTTCATCACTCTATCCTCCCTGATTATTTATTCACAACCGTTACCGCACCGTTCACTATCATGTAGCCCTTCTTGTCGAGCGTGGGAATCTTGACACGATAGTAGTAGGTACCCGCCGTTACATAGGAACCGCTCTTTGTGCGGCCGTCCCAGCCCCGGCTGGTGCCGTTGCCGTTGCGGTCTTCGAAGCCCTTCACCTTCAAGCCCCACGAGTTGGTGATTTCCACCTCGAATTCGGGGAAGATGGTGCCTTTTATCGGGTCGCCCATCAGCAATATGTTGGGCAGAGGCATAATCCGGATAGGTACGCTGTCCCAGATGCGGCAACCTTGATGGTCCACCGTCGAAATCCATACCGAAGTTTCGTCGCCCTCTTCTTTGGTGAACGAAGCCTGACGGTTCATCCTGCGGTTGGTGACGGTATCCGTCACTTCACCGTTGCGCACTTCCACCCACGTGGTGAGCCAATCGCGGTCGGGACGCACAAAGAAGTTCATGGCCTGCTGTTCGTAGTATTTGCCCGAAGTAGTCTTGGGCGTAACCTCCAGATAGAACATCTCCGGCTTGTAGTAGTGAACGTTGATGGTTACCGTGCCGCCCACACCCGTCTTGTCGAAGATGCCGCAGTGCATCTTGTGGGTGGTGGTGTCGGGGAAGAAGATGGCGAATATACTGTCCTCCTCGGCATTCTTGGGATATACCAAAGTGGCGTTGCCCTCGTCTATGGTCCAGTTGTAGGTGATGGGCTGTTCGCCGCCACGCACGTAGAAGTGAATCAACGCCGTGTTGTGCGCGCAAATCCACAGGTCGGCCACCGTGTCGTTGCGGAACATCAACTCTCCGCCGAAAGGCGTGCCGCCCACTTCGGGATAGTAGCTGTCGCCCGGTTNGTCGGGATAGCCCGGCAGACGGCCTCCGTCGAGGTCGAGCACGGGAGGTACCACCGTCACGATGCTGAACGAATCTATCGTGAAGTTAGACTCAATCATCACCCAAACCGAATCCTTGGCCTGGCAACCGTATTCGTCGGTAGCCGTCACCACATATACGTGCGGTTCTCCCTTCGGTTCAAGACCCCACAGACCGGTGCTGTCGGCCGTGGCATCTTCCAGACCCGTTNCNGGNGNCCATNCGTAGGTGTAATCGCCCTGGCCCCTCACCCATACCGAGGTGGAATCTATGTTCTTCATCAAGGTGTCGGCAATGTAGGCCTTGATTTTCGGCAGNCCGTTCACCAGAACATCGGCCTCGGCCTCCGCCGTGCAGTTGCCGGCATTCATCACCACCTTCACCTTATAGGAACCCTCTCCGTAGCTACCCATATCGAAGGTATTGCCCGTAACCCCTGCCACGCGATCATCATCCACATACCAGGCAAAGCCCGTAGCAGGCACGCTGCCCGCCTCCACGGCGGTGAGCGTGAGAGGATCGTTCAAGCAGACCGTATCGCCCTGCAGTTTCACGTCGGGAACGCTGATGGAAATTTTGCCGTAGACGGTATCGTTGCCGCAGGCGCTATGGGCGATGGCACGCACTTCGTANCCNTTGTANTCCAGCCCCACCTTGCCCACGGTGTAGATGGTGTCGTTGTGCAGGGAGTCGATGTTTTCACTCCAATCCTCCGCACCGGCGGGTTTAACCTGCCACTCCATCATAATCCTGCTCAAATCTACCTTCTCAGAAGTTACCTTGAACTCAACCTCCTCTTCGAGACAGGCCACCCATTCTTCCGGTTCCATCTTCAGGTCGCCCTTCTGAACCGCAGGAATCACGTGGAGGGTGAGGATACATGAAGAATCGTCGTAAAGGGCGTTCATACCCCAAGCGCGGAACTGCCAGCCGTCCATATCGGGTGTGGTAGGCAGAACGAATTTGACATTACCCTTGTGTTCCTGAACGGTAAGGTCAATCCCGCCATTATCCAACAGATCCACCCAAGGAGCCCTGTTCAAGCGTATCAACGTCCAGTCGTCCTTGTCCGATCTACGGTAATACCAGCGGGAACCACGGTCGGGACCGTCTTCCTCTTCATAGTCGTCATATTCGTTATAGGTTACACGATTCATAAACCCGCTCTTGGTNGTGTCCTGAATCCAGAAATCCGCATTCTGACAAATCCACATGTGGGCGGCCACCTGCACGCTGTCTATGCCGGGACGGAGGAGAACCACCACCTTGCCCGGTTCGGGTTCGTAGTCGGAGTAATCCCAACCGCCGCTCGGGTTCTCAATCAGCGTATCGGGAATCCAGCAGATGTTCAGCGTATCGAAGATACGTAACTGATAGGCCTGCGTGCTGTCGTAACCGCAAGAGTTGTAAACCTCGGCATAGTACCAGGTGTTGTCGTGTTTGGCCACGGTGGCACCTTCGCCGTCTTCGGTAATCTGGAGTTCAAAAGGTCTATTCGTTACACAATCAAGTTTTTCCACGCGTTCCACCTCACCGTCTTCGTTCTTGAACACCTGATAGAAGCAAACTTGGTTGGCATCGCCGGGAAGATCTATAGCGCGAAGCATAACCGTGCCGCCGGGCAGAGCCTGACCCGTATCAAGATCGGTATTGGTGATGTCTTCGATGCTCACCCACGTTCTCGAAACATCGGGGGTGGTGTTCACGGTAATCGTGATGGTCTTGGTGTTTTCAGAATCATCCGTTTCGTTGTCCGCTTCGCTGGCAACAAAGGCCTTGAAGCGCCAACCGCTCATGGCGGCGGTGGGGTGAAGCAGACGCAAAGTGTATTTGGTCTTGTTCACCGCATCGAAGATGAGTTCGAAGCTGGCGCCCGTGGTTCCTATCGGGCCGGCCGTCACTTTCTCCCAAGCGGAAGAAGCACCCTTCTTCACCTGCCAGTAGGAATCCGGATCACCCTTCATCTCGAGCGTGGTCGTTACATAGGCCTCGATAACGGCATTGGGATCGTTTTCGCAGACAGGACTGTTAAACTGAACGTTGTCGATGCCGAACTTGTCGGTGATGCGCAACGTATCCTTTTCGGTTTCGGCATTGCCGCAGCCTGTGGTTACCTTGGCGAAGAACAAGGTGCTATCGTATTCAGGACTGCTGGCAACCACGTCAACGGTCTTGCCGGCATTGCCCTGCTTGATAGCCTCCATATCGCCTGTGCTAAACGCATTTTTTGTGGGAAGCTGCGCTTGCCATTCATAGTCTGTAGGCGTGGCGATGCTTACATAATCGGGCGAATAGCCAAGTTCGGCCGCATCTTTCCAAATCACTTCCACCGTCTTGGTCTTGCCCTCCTGCAACGATACCTTGTATTTGGGAGAGAGTTCCACCACAGGAACCAGTTTCACCTTGAGGGCGACAGGTTCAGACTCTACCGTGCCCGCGCAGGAAGCCCGCGTGACAGTGAGCACCAAGCGGTATTGACCCGTCTGGTCCACCCCGGCCTTGGCAACGGTGAGCGTGGCGGTGGTGGCACCCGAATAGGTGTCGCCGTCGGCAACATCAACCCAGTTGCTTCCGTTTCGCCGCTGCCATTGCAGGGTGTAGTCGGAAGCATCGTCGGCACTGATGGTGGCCTTCAACTCGGCTTTGTCTTCCGCACAGACTTCGGTTCCTTCTATCTTGGCAATGGAGGGAACCTTACGAACCGTTACCGTAATGGAGTCGGTTACCGCCGGGCAGTGTTCGGTGGAGAGGTCCACATACCACTTTCCGTTGGTATTGGCATCCGCAGCGGGGAAATCGCGCACCGCCGTGCCGTCGGCGTTGCCGGGATAGGTCTTGGTCTCCTGGGCACCGCTGTTGCCTACCTTATACCATTGGGCCTTTACTTGGTTGCCGACAATGGTCTTGTTGGGCAGGCTGTAGCCCGTTTCCATAGCGAATTCCTTGCCTTCGCACATAATGGTGTCGGGCGCGCGGCGGGTAATCTGCACGCCGGCATCCACACGCAGCACCACATAAATCGTGGTGTCGGTGTTCTTTTCGGGCGAAGGCGTGTAGCAGGAACGCACTTCCATACGGATCACCATGCTGTCGGCCTCGAACGGAATGGCCGAAGTGGCGGGAATGCTCAGGTTGTCGGAAGCGAGCGCAAACGAAAGCGTCTTGCCACCCACACTAACCGTCTTACCGTTGGTAATGTCGGTGAATTCGGTTTCGGAAGGCAACTTATAGGCGTATTTGATGCTCCTGTCTTGGATGGTGGCAGGATCGGCGGTAAATGCAAAGTTAACCGCATCACCGTTTCCGTTGCGGGCGCAGACGGTATCGCCCTCCAAGGAATATACCGGCTTGGTTTTCTCACAGACACTGATGAAGCCATCCTTGGTGGGTTTGTAGTCTTTGGAATATTCGTCCTTCACCATAGCGCGGATCCAGTGGATATCATTGTCGATAACCGCACCGATAGCCGGGAAGATGATGGTGTCTCCCTTGTCGGTGGCTGTACCGTACACATCGCTGTATACTTCATCCAGATATACCCAGTCGGATTCAGCCGTAGGCCGCGTTCCTTCGGGACTGGTGGAAACCTGCCAACGGTATTGGAGTTTACCTTGACCGGCAGCACCGGAAACATAGTAGAGCGCCCGGTCGCTGCGGTAGTAGCAGTCACATTTGGTAAGGCTGAACACCGAACCGGGAACCAACTCGGCCATGGCGGTAATCGTGGCGGGCTTCGAGCTCACCGCACGATCACACGGATTGGAGGTAACCTTGCAATAGAACATGTGCCCCTTGTGCTCTTCCGCCTTATTTACGGTTAAGGTGGCGGACTTGGCATTCTGGTAATCGGCGCCGGAAACCTCGTTCCACGTGGTGCCGTTGTCGGTGCTCACATACCATTGGTATGTGCCGGCCGCAACAGCCGTGTGAGTGCCGCCGTCGGTATAGGAAATCTGGGCGGTGGAGGCCGTCACCTTAAAGGTGGTCGTTTGGTTCGTACCCACCACCGTTTTGTCTTCGGGATGTTGGGAAATGATAAGCGTATCGTATACCGCCACACCCAGAGGATCGGTGGTGACAGCGTCACAGACATCGTTGGTGTTTACCGTGGCGCGCACCCATACCCGGTCTTTGTTCGGGCCTACCACATAGGTGGTATTGTCGGTGTTGGGAACATCGGTATAGGTGCCATTTTGGCTGGAAGACGTGCTCCACACAATGGAAGAGCCCGAATATCCGCTCAGGGTAACGGTAGCCGTGCCTTCATTGTAGCACAAGGTCTTATCCACGGCAAGACTGCCCGCCTTGGGCTTGGCAATCACTTCCACGGCCACGGCTTCGGAAGGCACGGGATCGCACGCGCCGTTCTTCACCATCACCTGATAGAACTTCTTGCCCACGTTGGCGGCCTCCGTGGAAACATCATACACATGGCTCTTGTTGGTGGTTCCACCGCTCACAGCCGTGGTGATGCTGCCTGCAGCGGTACCCGACTTGAGGCTGTTCGCCACAATATCACCCACCACATCGCCCGTGAGCGAAAGCACGGGAGAAGTGCCGTCCTGACAAACCACAGCCTCGTCAACCGTAAGCGCGCCGCCCTGCGAGGTGGCGTCTATCTGCACGGTGGCCGCGTTGGAATAGCCTTGGGTACCGTAGTCGTAGTGATAGCGGTATTGATAGGTGCCGGGGGCGAGCGTCTTGGCTCCCGGGTCGGTGGCGGTGGCGTTTGCGGGATTACCGCTTATGGTAGGCATCACCACGGTGGTGATGTCCGCCCAACCTGCCTCGGCCGCCATACCGTCGGTATAGGTTCTGCGCTGCCAGGTAACCTTAGTCCAATCGAAATCACCTGTCAGATGGTCGGGTACGGTTATCGTGAGTGTGGCATCGGTAACCTTCTCGCAGATGGGCGATCCAACCGCCAAAGTAGGATCGGAGGCCGACTTAACGGTAACCTCCACCGTATCGCTGTTGACAGGGTCGCAGGTACCGTTTGTGGCCACTACCCAGAAACGGGTCTTGTCCATATGGGAAACCTGCATGGCGATACTCTTGTCCGTTCCCACCGCAATGGCACCCTCGCTCTTGTCGCTGCTGTAAGAGGAAGACGAAGGAGACTGCGTGGCGGAGTAAAGCGTAAGGGGATTGCCCGTGGCGGCAGAGAGACGCAGAACGGCGTTTTCGGACACATTGGCCTCGAGTTTCTTGCCGTTGTCGGTGGCGGCGGCATTGGTAAACACCAGTTTTCCGCCCACCGGCTTGGCATCCACCTTGAGCGTGGTGGTGGCCGAAGTGGCCGTGCCGCAGCTACCGCGACCCTCCCCCGTCGTATAGGAAGGATCGGTAAGTTTTACATAATAGTAGGTGGAAGACTGGTTGCCGCCGGTATTCGTGGCCGTAATCTTATAGTTCACGGCGCTGCCGTCCGACGTGCCCTCCGTAAGCTTGGTTCCGCTCGTGGTGTTGTTGGCGGCGTTGGAGTAAATCTCGTATTTGAGACCGGAGGCCGGTGTAAAGCTGAGCGTTACTTCCGTGCCGTCGCACACCGTGCCGAGAGAAGCCAAGGCGGGCGCGGTAACCGAGGGGATAATCTTCACTTCCACCCAGTCGGAGTAGGTCGCCGCACAGCTTCCGTTGGCGGGAACCTCATAACGTATATAATAGGTGTTGCCGGCCGTGAAGCCCGAACCCGAATAGGCCACGTTGTTCGTTTGGTTGGCCTTTTCAAGCCCGCCCACTTTAGTGGTGGCATAATTGTTTTTATCGGTGCACACCTGCCAGTTGATCTTGCTGGTGGAGGGTTTCACGGAGGTGCCGCTCTTGTGGTTCACCACCACGTTGTCGCTGGAGCAGAACACCCCGCCCCACGCGGCTTCGATTCCGCCCGCCGCCGGTTTTTCGTTCACCTCCATAGTGAAAGTGGCCGATTTACCGGCATCGCAACCCTTGTCGGTTACCGTATATACATAGGAACCGTAGGTGGAGGCACCGGAGGCCACCGCGTAGGTTTCGGTCTGACCGCTGGCGGTGATGCCCGAGCTAATCGAAGTGGCCGAACCTCCGTCTTTGGCCACCGTCCACGTCAAGGCCGAAGCGGCGGGACGGGTGGCGGTGAGGGTATAGGCATCACCTTCGCAAACCGGCGAAGTGGAAGTGATGGCTGGCTGTTTAGACAAACGCTTGGCGGTGAATGTGATAGGCTCCGACACAACATCGCCGCATACGGCACTGCTCACCGTTACCCGCACGGTATAGACCGTATCGTTGTTGAACTTGGGCTGATGGTTGCTGGAGATGAAGTTCAAACCAGTAGTCGTGGCGGTTTGAGGCGTTACCGTGCTCAAATCCACCTGAGCCGTACCACCCGCATATTCCCACTTGATGCTTTCTCCCGCACCCGTTTGGGCGGCAGGCGTAAACGACACTTCCGGATTATTCGCATCCAGATTACATTCGTCCACAGTCTTGGCAAGAACGGGCTTGGTTATCTTGGTGTAGATATCCACCGTATTGGAGGCCTCTTTGGCGTTGCAGACCCCGTTCTTCACCGTTACCTTAACGGTGAGCGTGGTCTTGCGCGAGGTGGCCGCCGCGTTGAGCAAGGCCGCGATATTGTCATCGGAGGGATTGAGCGTATAAGAAGCGGTGGTGTTGCCGGGAACCGTATAGCTCTTGCTTCCGTTGATCACCTCCCATTTCGTTACACTGCCCGTGTTGCCGCTAAGGGTAAATACCGGACGGTTGGCTTCGGCCACATCGGAACATACCGCATCGGGCTTGTTGAGCGTGCCGGCCACCGTATTGGCCTGAATGGTGAAGGTTTGGGGAGCGGAGGTCTTCGTTACCTTACAATCACCCGTTCCCATCGTTACCGTGCAACGGTATTGGTAGGTGCCGGCGGCCTTGTTGGCGGCTATCGAATAGTCCTTGCCGGTGTTCGCACCCGAAGCGTCAGCCCAGGTGGAGCCGTTGTCGGCGCTTTCCTGCCATTTGTAGGAAACGCCCGACGAAATGGCCGTGCCGGCGGCGTTCTTGGGGGTGGCCGTCAGTTTATGGGCGGCATCGTTGCAATAGGTGTCTCCGGCCGTGATGTCCACGCTCTCCAGATCGGGAATCGGGTTAACGGTAAAGGTGTAGGTTTTGGTCAGTGCAGGACAAACCCCGTTGCCCACCGTCACGGTGTAGGTGTTCACCGTGGCCGCCGAGGCGCCGGCGACAGGTTTGGCCACGTCGGCTTCCACCAACTGATAGGAAGCGGCGGTGCCGGCGGCGGTAAGGGTGCTCTTGCTGCCCGAGCCCGTCTGACGTTCCCACTTCATGATATCACCGTTGGTATAGGTGGCGGTGAGTTTCGGGTAGGTGGTTCCGTCGGCACAGATGGCCGAACTGGTATTGCCCTCGGCATCCACCAGAGAAGTGAAGGTGGAGGCGGCCTTTACGGTAACCTTGCCCGTGGCCTGGTTGGCGGAAGTATCGGGACAGGAGGCCACGGCGGCCTTCGAATCGCCGTTCAGCCTGTATTCGTAGGTACTGATGATATAGGCCGTGTATTCGGCATTCGTCACCACGGCATTCGTGGTGGCCGGTCTGGTAGCAGTACCGGAGGAGAAATCCGAGGCGCCGGGAACCTTCCACCTATATTGCAAGTCTTTGGACTCGGCCGAGGTAAGGCCGAACGTATTTTGGGGATTGCCGGGCTTGGCGCCGCCCACGGTAAAGGTCACGTTTTCGTTGATACATACCGTGGTATCAATCGGTTTCATCGACGCCGCCACCTTGGGCGCGTTCTCCACCTTCACGAAACGGTAGGTGTCGGTAAAGCTCACCACACTGCCGCGTTCCACCTTGGCCCTTACATAATATTGCTTGGGCGCGTTGTCCGAGGCGGTGAACACATCGGTATGGTTGAGCTTCAACGGCCACGTGAAAGGAGAAGTTTCGGACTTAATGACCGTGCCGTCGGCCGTGCTGTTGTTTTCGGGTTTGGCGGTGTATTTCATCCACGTAACCTTGGTTATGGCGGCAGCTTCCGCTGTAGGCGTATACGATACGTCTATCGTGGCATTTTCGTTGCCCTTCTGGCAGACAAGAGCTATGTCGTTATTCTGCTGCGTGGAAGAGCCCGGCGTAAGCGGTTCGTTGCCACACATCTTGTAGGTCATATCCACTTCGGGCGTGGTATTTTCGGCCGTGCAAGGATTGTTTGCCGTGGCGGGAACCGTTACCTTGCAACTATATTTTCCGTTGGAAGCCAAAGCCTTCGATACGGAATAGGTGGCATTGGTGGCACCGGAAATCTCCGAACCGTCTTTATACCATTGGTATTTATAGGCAGTGGATTGGTTAGGATTGCCAGCCGTGATGCCGGTAACGCTCAGCGTGGTGGCACCTTCGTTAAGACACTTGTCCTTGACCGCACCGCTCACGGCAATATTGTTCAGATTGGTAGGCGTGGTAACCGCCAGCGTGGCCGAACCGTTCTTGCTGTCGGTACAGATGTCGTTGGTGGCGGTTACGGTGCAGGTATAGGTAGCCGCATCCGTAGTGGTGAGACCGGTGAGGGAAAGCGTTGCCGTGTTTGCCGACAACGTGGTGCCGCCCTTCGTCCAAACATAGGCATAAGTGCCCGCATTAGGCGTGGCGGGATCTACGGTGGCAGTGAAAGTAGCATCGCCGCCCGCGCAAACCGTGGCAGGGTCTAACGCTACCGTCACGCTGGTGATGGCCGGTTTCTGCACCACGGTAACTTCTTTTTCAACAGCCACTTTTGTGACACAACCCGTACCGCTGGTATAGGTAATTACCACCGTATAGAAACCCCCGTCGGTGGTGGCGGGATTTGCCTTGCTGTAGGTGGCCGAATTCGCCCCGGCGATAAGATTGGAGGCAGCCGTATCGGCTATCTTGCTCTTGAACCAACGGTAGGAAGCCTTGGCAGTGGTGGGAGTCACCGAGGCCGAAACAGTAAGCGAAAGGGTCTCGTTGGAGCAAAGCTTATCTTTCGTGGCGGTTAGATTGAGATTGGTGACAACGGGAAGCGAATTGCTCTCCAGCTTGACCGTGGTGGAGGTTACAAACTTACAACCGTCCGCATTCTTCAGGGTATCGGTGACGGTGTAGTTGCCCTTATTCGCATCACCGACATTCGTCACCGTATGGGTGTTGCCCGTGGAGGAAAGCGTGGTGCCGCCGAATTGCCATGTATAGGTTTGGGTGGTCACATTGGAACCATCATTGAGCTTGACCTTGAGCGTGGCATCGTTACCGGCGCAGACCGTAACCGTGGCAGGGTCGCCGGCAAGCGTGCCCGAAGGCGCGGTGCTCACGGCATAGGTTGCCACAGGACCCAACTTGGTGGTGGTACATCCCCCTTTGGAGGAAACAACAACCAAGCGAGCCTTGAGGCTTTTACCATCGCCGGGCATGGTGGCACCTCCGCAAGACACACCTCTCGCACAAATCTTAAGGGCCTCGCCCGTAAATTTATTCACGGTGCTGGTGGTAGGATCGGTTCCGTCTTGCGTATAATACCACGTATAGGTATGGGTGGCGCTGTTGTCCACCGTTACCGTGGGCGTGTAGGTGTAGCTCTCATTGCTACAGATGGTGCCATTGGTAAGAGGATTGATGGTTGCTTCTTGAGGCAGAGGCTTCACCGTGAAAGTGGCCGTCTTGATGGCGGTGGCATCGGAAATACATCCATTGCCGTCTCTCAAGGTCATGCTTACCCCGTAAGCACCTCCATGCGTGGAAGCGATGGTGGTGCCGGCAGGTATAAACGTATAGGTATTGGCAGTGGTTGACGCAGTCGACACCTGGGTGCCGTCCTTATACCATGTATAGGTATAGGTGTTGCTCCCCGACGTGACCGGCGTGGCCGTGGCCGTCATCGAACCCGTTGCACCCTCGCAAAGCTCCGTGGGATTCAACGATATATTATAGGTAGACGGAACCGTAGGCTTGGGATGGATGGTATAGGTGAACGTGGCGTCGCCGAGACTGGCACCGTTCAACGTGGTCTTTACCGTATAGGTTTTGGTGGCCGTAGGTGCCGTGGTGAACTTAATCTTGTAGTTCTGTACGGAAGCGCTGGGCGAGGGCGTGATGGTGTAGTCCGACGCAGGCACGGCGGTGGTGCCATCCATCAGAGTGATGGTGCTTGCTCCCGAAGGACAGTTCAAGGAAACCTCCACAACATCCGCACCGGGGCAGGCCGACACCGAGCTGGCCGTAGGAGCCGCACAGGACATAGCCGTAATCTTAATCTTGGGATTAGGAACATCCGAAGTTGTTGTACACGAGGCATTTGCCCTGGAGGTGGCCGTTACCGACAGATAGTATTCGTCGGAGGCGCCAACGGTGGCCGGAGCGTTCGTCGATAGGTCTTGGTAGGAGGTTGTGGCGCTACCGACATTGGCGGTCCCCTTCTTCCATATATAAGAATATGTGTTGAGCGAGGTTTCGGTGTTGGTAACCGTAGCCTTGATGGTGACCGCAGTGCTCGGGCAAAGCTCTTGGTTCTCTCCAACCATCGTCACCACCGGCTTCGCCGGCAACGCATTCACCGTGAAAGTGGCTTCGGCCTCCTTCGAGTCTGACTCACAGCCTGTCGAATTGGTCATCACCATGCTCACCTTGTAGGTGCCCGTATGAGAAGCCGCTGCGGCAGTGCCGGCGGCCACAATCTGATACTCTCTGCCCGTTGCAGAAGGTATCTCGGTGCCGTCCTTATACCATTTATAGGTATAGGTGTTGCCCCCCGACGCGGCCGGACTGGCCGTGGCCTTCACTCCGGTTGTCGCCCCCTCGCAAATCGTAGGGGCACTCACCGACACACTCGGCGTAAAGGTAGGCTTATCAAGAACCTTTACCGAAGCCCAACCATCATCTTCATCCGCCGCAGTATAACAATGTGTCGTATCTTTCGTGGCTATATCTCCGAATATCTTATAACCATCCACATAAACCCAATCCTTGTTGTCTTCATCCGGATCAATAGGATATTTTTTCGTATAGGTGGCACTGGAAGAAAAAGCTTCATACTTCTGGTTTCCACCTTGCATATAAGACCATCTATACGCATCCAATGCCTCTCCCGTGGCGGTAAACACAACTTCAGCCTTACCGTCCGCGCCTGCACAAGTTTCCACATCGCCCGGACTAATCACAAGTTTATTGAGTGCTCTATTTATCCTTATCTGTGCCGTATCACTATACGCATAGCATTCTCCGTTTTTCGTGGCGATTCTATAGTATCTAATGCCTGTTGCAGGGGTATATTCTTTATATTCATCGGTGGTACCACCCGTAGTCGGTTTCACAAATACCGAACTTACCGCATCTTGATAGTAGTAGGCTTCCACACCCGAGGGAAGGTCGCTATACCAATCACTCTCCACACCGCCTCTCTTGTTGATAGGCATTACCCAGATTGTTTCACCGTTACAATAGCCCGATACAGCCGACTTGCCCCATACACCCGACTCGTTTTCCCATCCGATATAAACCTTTCTGGCGGCTTTCACGGTTACGGAAACTGTGTTTTTGGAGGGGGTGACATTGCTTCCTTCTTTAATCACCGTACGATATTGTATCGTTTTGCCGACATACGCATCGTTTTCCGACACACCGGGATCTATATTACGGTGTTTCAACACACCGGGTGCGGCAGCGGAAGAAATATCCGTCCAGTTGGTACCGCCGTCGGTGGATTTCTGCCAAGCCAACGTTGTCCCGTCGGGTATGGTCGCGTTTTTAAGTTCGAGTGCCACCTCTTCTCCATAGCAGATATTTACGGCGTTTCCTTCAATAGCGAGTTCCTCGTCGCCATTGTCAACGGCAATCTTCAACTCTCCCGGATTTGCCCCCACCGTAATGGTGCATTCGGTATCGTAAGTACCCATCGAGAAATCTTTACTTTCTTTATCTACGATACCATTAGGGCTAATAGTAGCAGGATCCACTTCACAAGATCCAAAAATCACAAGGACCCTATGAGTTTCGGTCGCGGTGACCGTTCTTTCCACTTCAATATAAGGAATTTCCTCCCAATCCTCCACGGGATAACCTTTCATTGCCTGGTCATCGGTTGACCCCAAACCCGTTGTATGCCATGTTTTCCACACCCCATCGGAACCCTTCACCTGCCAAAGAACCGTTATTTTTTTCTCGCCCAAATTATCCCCTTTATCCACATAAGGAGGTCTGTTATCGCGGTGCATTATATCGTAATCTATAAAGCACTTCAGTTTCACCTTACTGCCGGCATCCGCTGTCGTATCCACTGAACAACCCACCCATTCATCAGGATATAAGCAGTGTGAAGACACACAACTTGTTGCCGTTATACCGATGGACGCATTGTTAGGAACATTCTCACAGTCGACATACAAGTATCCCCAGTTGGAGGTGTCTCCATCCACCCAGTAACGGGCCAAAAACAGCTTTTCTCTAAAGGCCGCATAACCGTTTGCGTCTTTAAAGCGCATTCCCATTGCCCTATTCGTCGCATTATTTTCTGGCCAAAGACCTGCCATTTTCAAGGACTCTCCGCTGTCGTCTAGCCAGTCTTCAAACGTTTCGCAGGTAAGGTCATACCCTGTAGGGTTTGTCGACATAAAAAATCGCCCTACCCCCCCCGCTTCGCGCGTAGTCGTGAAGCGCATTGGTTCGTCTGATTGCCACCATGTACCACAAGGCGAAAAGGAACTCAAATTACCGGGGATGGAAACCCATTCTTTTGCAACAAAAGGATTGGGATTGGAGGCATCCCAGTCGATGGCGCTATTTGCATCGTCAGCCAACACCCACTCCCAACCTTCGGCCTTGCCGCCAGGAGCCATAGCACTCATATTAAAATCATCCTTGTCCTTACAATCCTCACCCGTAGACAGCGTCAAGTTCGGTGCAGGCAGAAGTGTTTTTATCTTTATATATACCGTATCGGTGTTGTAATTACAATCCTGAACATCTCGAGCGTAACTGCTACAACCTTTAATATTTACCCGGATATAGTAATAGCCTGTTTGAAGGTTGTCGCCGGAAAGAAGTTGCGCACCCCACGTAGGCACGGTTATACCCTGACCGGAGGTGGTAAGACTCAAATCTCGATAACCTTCGTTCTTCTTTTCCGAATAAAACACTTGCACTCGCGCTAAATCTGTGTAACAAGGAGCGCCACCATAAAACAATATATTGCTTTGAGCGCCTGCTGTTACCACCGCAGTTCCACTGGTCGGATAACTGGTCAGGACACGGGGATAAACATTATCGTCCGGTTCTAAGGCAATTGTGTCGATACCACCCGTACCCGCTTTTTTCAATACTATAGCGGAAACTAACCTCTGTGCATTAGTATACTTATCCACCTCCGCCTTTCTCGACACCGCAAACTTGAGGGGGTAAGGTTTTGCGGAAATCTTAAACGGCAGATTCACAGGGTCGTCGGTATCAAGAAGAATGCGGATGCGGACAGAGTCCCGACTGTATTTATGCCATTCTGCAGGAATATAGAACGGCACTTCGAGTTTAGGAGACAAATTGTTGGTTTGCGAGCCCGTGGGAGAGCCGAAGTAGGGCATTCCCCCTCCAACGTTCGAGGACGCTATCGGCATATCACCTTCCCACTTATTGGTACTGCGGTTGTAGTACTGCAGAATGCAACTCTCCTTGAGTTTCTCCCAGTTGTCGGTGGAGGATTTGTAGCGGGTGACGGTGAGGGTGTTCTCGGCGAGGTCGGCGGGACAGATGGGCGATTGAACGGAGCCTTCGAACCCGCTCACGATTTCCACGCCGCCTTGGAGGAAGAGCATGCAGCCGGTGTAGGAACTTCCGCACACACCCGGGGTGGGACGCAGGTTACCCGCCATCACCCAGTCGTTTTCGCCGCAAGCAATCACAGGGTCGTTATTACCATCCACCATCTGGAACGTGGTGGCGCCGCGCGAACCCGGGTCTCCGTAGGTGTTTCCGTCGGTATAGTAGTTCACATAGAACGACTCGGCCTTCTCCCACACAAAACGCATCAACCGCGCCTTCACACGGTAGTACTGGATGCCGTCGTCGAGGGTCACGATATCGATGGCCTTGTTGAAATCGCTCATACCCTGGCCAGTAGTAGTAGTAGTAAGCGCATAACCCAGCAGGCCTTCCGTGAAGCTTATCCTCAACCAAAATTCATTATTTCCGGGATTATTAGAAGCCTGATTAACACCCTTATATGCAGGCTTACCGTTTTCGGGTGCAATACGGGCAATCTGCATGGTGTTGTCGAGGGTGCCGTTTTGCTTCTCTATCCGGAAGGTCAGTTGCACGCCGTTACCCGTCAAATCCCAAAGATTATTTCCGTCCTCGTCTTGTGTAACAAATCTTTTGAAATGCTCCACATCGAAATAGACATACTGCCACAGGTCGATATAGTAGGGTCCCCAACGATTGGCGCTATTTCCGCTCACCGCCATCGTACCGTTGGTAATCTTCTGCGCATCCTCGGCCGTCAGCGTTCTCTTTTCGAAACCGATACGCACCTTGGAGCCGGCAGGCATCACAATATCCGTGGCGTGCACGGGGGAACCCACACTGAGAATCAGCGCGGTGAGGGCAAGCATCAAGCCGCCCGCCAGGCGCGAGAGGCCTCCGCCGGGGCGTGTGTTCCGTGTGTGGCGCGTGTGGCTGCGGGTGTTCGTGTGGCAGTTGAACGTGCGTACCAATCTGTTAAGAATAGTCTGACCGTGGTTCATATGGTTGTTATTTTCTTTTACACAATAAATTGCCTTACCGCTAATGTATGCGCATAGCGTCCGTACTCGGCCCCCCGCAGGGACACGTTTCGCACGGACACTACACGCCACAATAGCCCGCAAATATAACATTTTTCTTTGGGAATGTCAATCTTCGGGCCTTGGAAGTGGAGTTTGCCCATCGCTAAACGGCCCGTGCTCCAGCTTGTGGCTTCGCCACGTGCGCAAAGTCGCTGTGGGCCGCGTCTTCCCCTCCGCCCCTTGCCACCGCACAAAACTTGTGGGGAATCGACACGTTCGGAAGTGCCTTAAAGTCTCTTTATGAACGTAGTGTTCATTTTTATAGGTGTTCATGATTTCGCTACGCTGAAGTTCGGCGGCGGTTCGGCATATTGAAAACTACGTTTTCATCTGCGCTCACCTTGCACGAACTTTCGCTACGCTCAATTTCAGCACGGAGAACGTGTCGGTTCCCAACCGCAAAAGTTAAAGTTTGTTAAAAATTGCTTTGCGCCTTCGATAAAACCGACTTTTCACGATATATAGGAAAACAAAAAACCAAAATGTATGAAAAAAGAGATTGTAAACTTCCATGCAGTGGAAAACCGGATTATGGACGTGCGAGGCCAAAAAGTGCTTCTCGACAGCGATGTGGCCGCCCTCTACGGCGTGGAAACCATGCGTGTCAATGAGGCGGTCAAAAACAACCCTGACAAGTTTCCAGATGGATACATCTTGGAACTTACAAAAAAGGAGAAGGCGGAGGTTATCGAAAATTTCGATAACCCCAAGTTAAAGTTTTCACCTACAATGCCAAAAGCCTTCACCGAGAAAGGACTCTACATGTTGGCCACCATTCTGAAAAGCGACCTCGCCACACAAACTACCCTTGCCATTGTGGAGGCTTTTGCCAAACTCCGCGAACTATCGAGAACCGTGGCCGAAATGTCCACCACCCGCGATTCCTATGCGCAGAAAAGCCTTATGGAAAAAAGCGGGGACATCTTCGCCGACCTCCTTGGCGAAGACCTGCAGGTTTCCGACACCGAAACAAGCTTCGAAGTGAACCTCGCCCTGCTCAAGTTCAAACATATCATCAAACGCAAGACAGAGAAGTAGCCGAGAGGGTTGAAATGTTAAAGTTTATTAAACGATTGTATATTAGTTTTTTATGCGGCGCAAATTTAGTACAAAAAATGTAGCAAAATGGAGGGGGTATAAAAATAGTTCCTATCGCACCTTGCCTTGCGCACACACGGGGATGGGGTGACTTTTAACAAATCTTTAACAAAATTTAACAAACGTTAACATTTTCATATTGTTATAAGCTCTATCTTTGTCCCCGTAAAACAGAAAAGTAAAAGGTTAATCGTCGAAGACGACAACAGGTAAAGTATGTTCAAACAGATAAAGATAGACAAAGATTATGCGGATTGGCTCAAAGATCTAGGACAGCGCTACAGAAAGAGTCAGATAAAGGCTGCGGTAAGAGTCAATTCGGAGATGCTGCATTTTTATTGGACGCTTGGTCGGGATATTGAGGAGCGGCAAGCGGAAAATAGATATGGCAGCGCGTTCTACGAGACATTGAGCCGGGATTTGAAAACGCTTTTACCTGAGGCCAAGGGTTTTTCGGTTCGCAATCTTAAATATATCAAGCTTTTTTATTTACTTTATTCAAAATGGCAACAAGTTGTTGCCAAATCAGCAGAAGATGCGATAATCTTCTGTGTACCATGGGGGCATCATGTGGTACTTATGGATAAGTTTGCAGATAATCCTGCAGCGGCTCTTTTTTATGTGCACAAAACAGTGGAAGAAGGTTGGTCTCGTAACATGCTTTTGAATATGATAGCGACCCATCTCCATTTGCGTGAGAAAAAGGCTATTTCCAATTTTACCAGAACCTTACCGGCCATCGAAAGCGATTTGGCGCAACAGATCACCAAAGACCCCTATATCTTTGATTTTACGAATTTACGTGAGCCTTACATTGAACGGGAATTGAAAGAGTCTTTACTGAAGAATATATCAAAATTCTTATTGGAATTGGGTAACGGTTTTGCTTACGTAGGTCAGGAATATCGACTGAAGGTAGGCGACACCGAAAAATTTACCGACCTTTTGTTCTATCATCTGAAACTACGGTGTTATGTGGTGATAGAAGTTAAAACAGAGAAATTTGATCCGGCTCATCTGGGGCAACTTGGTTTTTATGTTACAACTATCAACCACCAGTTAAAGACGGATAACGATAATCCGACCATCGGGCTCTTGGTCTGTAAAACCAAAGACGATGTGGTTGCACAATATTCGTTGGAGGGCTATAACCTGCCGATAAGTATCTCTCAATATGATTTGAATTCGTTAATTCCGAGACATTTCAAATCCTCACTTCCTTCTATAGAAGATATAGAGAACAAATTAAAGTCGGTGTCCGAGTAATGATTAGGGGAATGAAAAAAGGCGGGCCTGGGGCCCGCCTTTTAGTGAACTAAAAAACTGTTTGTTACTCGGCTTTGTGTTCCAGCTTGATGAGGGTGCGGCCGAGTTCGATGGCTTTTTCGTTCTCGGGGATGAGNTTGTGGTGTCGGGCGGGAAGTGATTTCTCGAGGCCTTTGTGGATGTACTCGGGCTGCACGAGGGGTTTCACTTTGAGGAAGCCTCCCAGCACAATCATGTTGAACACCTTATTCATTCCCATTTTGTTNGCCGCGTCGTTGGCTTCGATGGAATATACATCGATGTCTTTGCGGGTGGGTTTGTGGGTGATGCCGTTGGGGTCGTAGATGAGGGTGCCTCCGGGTTTCACGGCGCTTTCAAATTTGTCGAGGGATTGTTGGTTGAGGACAATCGCGGTGTCGTATTTGATGAGCACGGGGGAGGAGATNCGTTCGTCGCTGATGATGACGGTGACGTTGGCGGTNCCTCCTCGCATTTCGGGGCCGTAGGAGGGCATCCAGCTCACTTCCTTGTTCTCCATAACTCCGGAATAGGCCAGAATCTTGCCCATCGAGAGTACGCCTTGGCCGCCGAATCCCGCTATGATGATTTCTTCTGTCATGGTTTTTGTTGTTTTTTTTGTATTAATATTAAGCGGGGCCGTTACCTTACCANTTTTCCGTCTACCTTGATGTCGCCGGGCACGAAGTATTTGAGCACGTTGTCTTCCATCCATTTGTTGGCGTCGACGGGGCTCATCTTCCATCCCGAATTACACGAGGAGCAGACTTCGATGAAGCAGGTGCCTTTGCCGGCCATCACATCGTCGATNGCNTTGTTCAAGGCTTTCTTGAGCTTGGCCACCGCAGCGGGCGTGTGTACGGTGTGGCGCGAGGCGCTGTAAACGCCGTTGAGTTGCGACACCATTTCGGTGATGCGCAAGGGCCAGCCCACTTTCTCCACGTCGCGTCCGTAGGGCGAGGTGACGGTTTTCATGCCTTCGAGCGTGGTGGGAGCCATCTGCCCGCCGGTCATACCGTAGATGGCGTTGTTGACGAACACCATCAAAATCTTTTCGCCACGGTTGCAGGCNTGGATGGTTTCGGCCGTACCGATGGCCGCCAAGTCGCCNTCGCCCTGATAGGTGAAGACAAACTTTTCGGGCATGAGGCGCTTGATGGCCGTAGCCACCGCAGGTGCGCGTCCGTGCGCGGCTTCCTGCATATCCACATTCATATAATCGTAGGCCAACACCGAACAACCTACAGGGGCGATACCTATCGTCTTNTCCTGCAAGCCTTTNTCGTCTACCACTTCCATCAGCGCACGGTGAATGGTGCCGTGTCCGCAGCCGGGGCAGTAGTGCATGATCTTGTCGGTGAGCAACGACGTTTTCTTATAAACCAGATTCTCGGGTTTGCAAATATCTGATGCCATTTCTTCTCCCTCCTATAATAATTTGGTTTTTACCGCGTGAACTACCTCTTCGGGAGCGGGAACGATGCCGCCGCAACGTCCGAAGAATTCCACTTTCACCTTGCCGTCCACGGCCAACTTCACATCTTCCACCATCTGTCCGAGGCTCATCTCCACCGACATAAAGCCTTTTACGTGGGGCACGAGCGACTGGATGTCCTTGGTGGGGAAAGGCCACAGGGTNATGGGGCGCAACAGACCTACCTTGACGCCTTCGGCACGGAGCAAGTCCATGGCTTTCTGGCAGATACGGGCCGAAGAGCCATAGGCCACCAATACATAGTCGGCATCGTCGCAGTTGATTTTCTCGCAACGGGCCTCGGCGGCTTCGATTTCGCGATATTTCTCCTGCAGGTGCAGCACGTGGCGTTCCTGACTGTCGGCCTGAAGGTCGAGCGAGGTGATGATGTTATGCTCGCGGTCGATGCCCTTGCCTACCGTGGCCCAAGGGGTATTGCGGCGGATTTCGTCTTCGGTGAAGCGGGGACGCTGGGGAGGAAGAACCACTTTCTCCATAGTCTGTCCGATTACGCCGTCGGCCAAAATCAGAACGGGATTGCGGTATTTGAAGGCAAGGTCGAAGCCCATAGGCACAAAGTCGGCCATTTCCTGCACCGACGAGGGTGCGAGTACAATAAGACGGTAGTCGCCGTGACCGCCGCCCTTGGTGGACTGGAAATAGTCGCTCTGNGAGGGCTGGATGGTGCCCAGACCGGGACCGCCGCGCACTACGTTGAGCACCACGCAGGGCAATTCNGCTGCCGCGATATACGACATACCTTCCTGCATGAGGCTGTAGCCGGGGCTCGAAGTGGAGGTCATGACACGTTTGCCGCAACCTGCGCCGGCATAGACCATGTTGATAGACGAAACTTCGCTTTCGGCTTGAAGAACCACCATTCCCGTGCGGTTTTCGGGCCGTTCTTTCATGAGGTATTCCATCACTTCCGACTGGGGGGTGATGGGATAACCGAAATAGCCGTCGCACCCTGCGCGGATGGCCGATTCGGCGAAAGCCTCGTTTCCTTTCATAAGACGCAAGTCTTCCATTGTTGTATCGTTTTTTAGAATTTTTATTAATTTACTTGAGCTCTGTAGACGGTGATGACGCCGTCGGGGCAGATGTGACCNCAGGAGGCGCAGCCTACGCAGGCGTCTTCGTTGGTGAGCAGGGCAAAGTGGTAGCCTTTGCCGTTTACTTCTTTCGACAGGCCGATTGCCTTGGTGGGGCAAATCGACACGCAGATTCCACAGCCCTTGCATTTTTCCTTGTCTACCACAAGGGCTCCTTGAAATTTCGCCATATATTTTGATTTTTAAAAGTTTTTAAAAATCGACGTTTTCTCGCCTCGGCATAGTCCAAGTAAACTTGGCCTCTGCTCTCGGCTTATCGAAAACGTTGTTTTTTTAGGTTTTCTTATTAATATATCCTACAGCATCACGGGCATCACCAACATCAGCAAATCTTCCTTCTTCTCATCGTCGCCCACGGGCATAATCAGCCCCGCGCGGTTGGGGGTGGACAGTTCCAGACAGACATCTTCGCTCTCCACGTTGTTGAGCATTTCGAAGAAATATTTGGCGTTGAAGCCGATTTCCATAGGTTCGCCCTCGTATTGGCAGGCGAGGCGTTCCTTCGANGAGCTGGAGCTTTCCACGTCTTCGGCCGACACCAAAATTTCGGAAGCGCCGGTGAGGCTCAACTTGGCCTGCGGCATGGCTTTGCTGGCAAAGATGCACACGCGGCGGATGCAGTTGAGGAAACTGGAGCGGGCAATGGTGAGCCGGTTGGGGTTGTCTTTGGGAATCACGGCTTCGTAGTTGGGGTAGCGGCCGTCTATGAGGCGGCAGCCTATCTTTACGTTGGCGTATTGCAGAATGAGGTTCTTGTCGGTGGCGTCCATGCGCACGGGCGTGGATTCCTTGCGCAGCGAAAGCATATTCTTGAGAAGCATGAGGGCTTTCTTGGGCACCACGAAGGTGGTTTCCTTGGGNGCGGTGATGTCGGGACGGCGGTAGCGCACGAGCTTGTGGGCGTCGGTGGCCACGAAGGTGATGCCGTTGGGGGTCATTTCGAACAGCACGCCGCACATGGCCACGCGCAGTTGGTCGGTGCCGGTGGCGAAGATGGTCTTGGAGATGGCGCGCACCAACACGTCGGAGGGGATTTCGGCGGTGAGGCCGGCAATGTCCATAGCGGGGATTTCGGGATAGGTCTCGGCCGATTCGCCCACCATGTTCGANTGGCCCGTGCCGGTGGAAATCTGCACGCCGGAGGTTTCGGTGTTGATGTCGAAAACCACGGGGATATCGGAAATGGTCTTGAGGTATTCCATGAGCTGGCGGGCGGGCATGGCGAGGGAGCCTTCGCCGGTAACTTCTTCGAGGGGAACTTCCACCACGGCCACCGATTCGGAGTCGGAGGCAACGAGGGTGAGGGTGTTGCCGGCCACTTTGAAAAGGCACTTCTCGAGAATCGGGAGCGCTTTGTTTTCGGTAAGGAGGATGCTCACGCTCTGCAGGTTCTCCAAGAGGAGTTTGCTGTTGACGATAAATCTCATATCGGGTATTGTTTTTTACGCGGTGCGAATATAGTAAATTTAGANGAAAGTTGCTATTGCTAACCTCTGCCGTTTGTTACTTGTACGAAATTCTTGAGGTCGTAAAACATCAGCCTTGTTTCGTCTTTTGCATCTGAATCTGTAAAAAACTGAAAACCATTTCTCTCATAAAAAGAGACCGCAGAATTCAATGCATCGACCGTGAGGAAACGGCANCCAAGACGTTTATTNGCTGTAAACGTATATTTTATACTATCCAATACAAAGGTTCCTATCCCCTGCCCGGTAAATTCTTCATTTACCGCAAGCCTACCTATTTTTATCGCCGGATAGCTTTTGCGCCTCTTGGGGTTCGGAATATTCCTATTCAACCTATTCCAAATAGATTTTTCATCTGGATTAAACGTAATCTTGTCGGCAAGGAGGCTGAAATACGCTACCGTTACATTCTCCGAGGTATCTTCAAGAAGATAGGTCACCGCCATAAGTTCTTGATGGAAATGCTTGGCGTCTTCAAAAAGAAAGCCATTCAAGTCTTCTTCCGCGCACTTGAACGGCTTAATCTCGGTATCGGAACTTAATTGAAGTTGTCGCAATCTTGAGAAATCCATCTTACCATTGAAAGTTGCTGATGGACTTCATCACCTCGTAGGCTTTACGTGCCCGCTCCTTCTCTTGCTCGGAAATGGGATTGGGCTGCGAAATAAGTCGCTCGAAGCGTTCCGCATCCTTGCCATAGAGTTCGGGGGTTTCTTTAATCGGCTTGGCCATATTCGGGTTGTTTAACTGCCTACAAAGGTATGAAAAAAGGCGCGAGGTGCGCAATGGTTGAAATGTTAAAGTTTGTTAAAAAGGTGGAGGGGGCATATTAGAGGTGGGTGAAGGCGGTCATTTTGTCGAGGGCGACGTGGGGCACNANGAGGGTGTCGGTGGGGGTGGTGACAAGGGCTTTGAAGAGGTCGTAGGGATGGGTGGTGAGNTGAATGTGGCGGCCGTCGAGGGTTGCGATATGGAGCGAATAAACCTCCGGGCCCACCGAATCGGCCCAGGCGGACGGAAGAAAATCGAAATAAACCTCTCTGNATGCCGACAGATAATTCTGTGCCAAGCCCGTAGGGACTTCCACGTGGGGCGAACCCGGACGCGAAAACACGTAGCGCACCGAATCTCCGTCATCCTCCCTCGCAAGTTCCCAGATCTGTTCCGAAGCCGNGGAGCGGAAAGAAACCGACCGGATATCGTAGTAGTTGAGGTCGAGAAGCAGTTGATTCCGCCACTTGGAAGACCCCGGCACAAANAATTCGGGCCATGTATGCGACAGATAGTCGCAACGCATCTTGTAGACTCCCCTACGCCCTGCATCAAGAAAGAAATCTCCGTCTGCGGGATAGCCTCGTTTTTTGTAAATAGTTCTATGGTTGCGCTTTAGCGAGAATGAAAGCGGTTTCTGCGTCCGCAAGGCCTGCGCCATGCTGTCGGAAACAATCTCGTCGATTTCCCAAAGGTTTAGGACATGTAGGAAATCTTTATTAATATTAGTNGGNNTGAAGGAGGTGCCGTCGGNATAGCGGAAGCGGAGGNACGANACCTCATCCAAATATTTGTCGGAAAGACGCACGGAAGCCGCAGAACCCCGCCGTTGAAACCACACGCCCGCGAGCAGGCCCACGCCCACGAGGGCTACAAAAACACCATACAAAACCTTTTTCATGCACAACGGGAATATCGTTTACGGCGCAGATAGAGGAAAAGTCCTCCGAAAAGCGCCAGACAAGCCAATGGAAGCAGGAAATTGAGCAAGGTGTAGGAACGGCGCGCGCGGTTCAANGCCGTCTTGTCGAGCAACCGCAATTTCACCGCGCGCGCCTTCAGCTGNCCATATTCCTCGTTTCCACACAGATAGTGCACGCCGTTCATCAGAAAATCTCCGTTGCCGTATTGCTGAAGCGTGTAGCGGTCTAAGCCCAACGGCATGGGCGAAAACGTCTGCGGCATAATATCGTTGCGCGCCAAATCCCCGTCTCCCGCCACCAGCATCGCCCCCTCCACACTCTCCCGCCGAGGCACGAAATTTTCCGCNCCTTGCAGAACCGGCTTCACCAACGGATAGGCCGACGGAAAGACTCCTTCCAAAAGCANGGCCACCATCTGTTGCCTGTCACGAAACCTCCTCACATCCACATCGTTGCGCATCAAATCGGCCGACATGGCATGTGGCAGACGGATTTTNTAACTGTAGTCGGATGTGGCTAAAAGGGGTGTTTTGCGCACTGCGTTTTCGAGCGTGTCGAGGCCCGAAACCACTTGCAGGCGCACCGCCCCCACTCCCTCCGCTTCCACCACGGGGCAATAGTAGTTGGGGATATACTCGATAACGGGCCGCGAACCCTGATAGGCCGTCACCATAGGCGAGGGCGCGGCGTTCTTGTCCAAGATCATGTCGGCGCGCAGACGGAAGCCGTAGCGGAAGAACATATCCTCCAGACGCAAATCGTAGGGCATGGCGTTGAAAAGGCTCTCCCCCCGCAACGAATCGAGCGAACCNTCGCCCGCATCGAGCAGCCACATCACCCTTCCTCCATACATCACATATTGGTCGAGCACATATTTCTGCGCCTCGCCGAAGGGCAAGGTGGGGTGCGCCACCACCAGCGCCGTGTAGCGCGGCATCCAGCCTTGCGTGCTGTCGTATCGCAACAGGGAGGCGGGATTATCGGTGAGCGTCACGCGGGCGGTTTGATAGTATTTGCCCAACTCNCGTTGAAAGGAGTAGGTTTGAAGCGCATCGAACTCGCCNTGTCCNTCCAAGAAGGCCACGCTTTGCGTAGGGGGTGCGAACAGGGCGCGCAGAGCGCCTATCANNTGAATTTCAAGGTTCTCTACCGACATATTGAGCGTTTCCTCGGCGCCCCGTCCCCATTGTTCGGCCAACAGGTTCACGGCGGCTTGTGCACCGCCGTAGCGTATCTCCGCCGCCGGAAAGACAAGCCGCCGTGTCATCCCCTCCTTGGTCTTCACTTCCAGCTGCGTGGGCTGCACGCCTGCTTCGGCAAGCGCCTGCATGCGTGCCTGCCGCCGCCCTTCGTCTTCCATATCATACAGGTCTATAAAGGTATAGCGAAGNGNNGGGTGATACACGCGGAATTCGTCGAGGGTTTCGCGCACGGCTTTTTCGAGGCGTTTGAAGCCTGCGGGCAGGTTGCCGGTGAGGTAGACGTTCACCAATACGGGTTCGCGGTTGCTCTTGAGGATTTGTTTGGTGAGGGGCAGGAGTGTATAACGGCGGTCGGCGGTGANGTCTATGCGCAGGGGCAGGAAAGACACTGCGACATTGGCGATTACGGCCACGATGATGGCGGTGAGNCAGGGTGCGGAGCGGCGCACGCCCACCCNCCATACGCACAGGGCGAGGAAAAGCGTCACCACGCCCGCATAATAGAACAGGTCGCGCAAATCTATCACGCCCCGGCTCAACGAGAGATAGTGTGCGCGGATGCCCAAACCGCCCACGGCCAGCGCGCGTCCTCCTTGCGCGGTGGCGGCGCCGAAGAGGTCAAATCCTACATACAGCACCGCGCACGCCCCTGCTCCCAACACAAAGGCTACCACTTGATTGTCGGTGAGCGACGACATGAAAAGGCTCACGGCCGCAAAGGCGGCTCCCAACAGCAACAGGCCGAGAGAGGCGCCCCAAAAGGCTCCTAAATCAACATTGCCTGCCGGCCGCGCCAGCGACGATACGGTGTAGAGATAGATGAANGTGGGGAGCAAACATATCGCTAATATAATAATACAAGAAATGTATTTGGCAAAAACGATGCGCCAACTCGACAGGGGGCGGGTGAGCAGCACTTCCATAGTGCCGGTTTTCTTTTCTTCNGAAAAAGTGCGCATGCAGAGCGCGGGNATGAGGAAGAGGAACACCCAGGGGGCCCATGCGAAATAGGGTTCGAGGGTGGCGTAACCTGCNTCGAAGATATTGAAGCCNGTGGGCAACACAAAGAGCATGAGGGCGTTGCTTACATAGAACACCGTCAACACCANGTAGGCTGCGGGGCCGGAGAANAACTGTCGGATTTCCTTTTGCAGAAGGGCTTTCACGGGGNCTTACACTTTGATGGGTTTTGCGGGAACGTCCTTGAACACCAGCTGCACTTCGTCGCCGCGCCTGAGGCCGTAGAGTTTGGCGCAGGAGCCTTGGTTCACCGAAATTTCCAAAAGGTCGTTCTTGAGGAAAATCATCGCCACGTCGCCTTCTTCCACGGCGGGGTAGAAATCGACCATAGCGGCCTGCGGCACGCGTTGTTTTTTGAGTGAGAGCGTGATATAGGGATATTGACGCACGCATTCGTTGTATTTCTGACGGGTGATGTCGGAAATCACATTGCCGTAGCCGTCCACAAAGAGAATCTTTCCCACCANGCGGAGGCCTATTTGGCTGCCGTCGGGTCCGCGTTCGGCCAGAAGCCTCAGGAAGGCGCCGCTCATCTGCACGGATTGAAGGTGATCCATGGGGGTTCCTATTTCCTCGAGATTGCCTTTCGCCACCATACCGGCCACTTTGGCAAACAGGTCGCGGGCGGGGGATGTGAGCACCGAGATGTCTTCGTAGTGTTGGTATGTGGCTATCTTTATGATGAATTGCGGTTTCTTGCCCAACAGGAAGAAGAAGAGCGGAAAGAGGCTGTTGTCGGTGCTGATGATGTAGCGGTCGTCTACGCGNACCACCACGTGGGCGGTTTCCTCGAGGTTGGGAGAGATGTCGTTGATGCCCACGATGTGGATGCTTTCGGGGGGGCTGTATTGGAAGAAGTCGGCGAGGATGTAGGCGGCGGAGTAGAGGTCGTGGCGGGGGGCGGTGTGGGTGATGTCGAGGATGCGGGCCTCGGGGAGTTCGGTCCAGAGGCGTGCCTTGAGTTCGGCCACGTGTGGGTCGTTCAGGCCCCAATCGGTCAACAGGCATAGCCACTGCATCTTCGAGGTGTTTTTTTGTTCCGCACAAAGTTAACATAATTTAACGTACTTTTGTAAAAACCCCATCCTTATGGAACAGAGTTTTGTAAAGATTATCGAGAACAGCATAAAACGGAATTGGGAGCGGCCTGCGCTCACCGACTTCAAGGGCACCACGTTTCAATATAAGGAACTCGCCCGCAAAATTGCCAAACTCCACATCCTCTTTGCCGAAGCCGGCGTGCAGAAAGGCGACAAGATAGCCCTCGTAGGCAAAAACTCCTCCAACTGGGCCGTGGTCTACCTCTCCACGATAAGCTACGGCGCCGTTATTGTGCCCATCCTCCACGAATTTAAACCCGANACGATTCATCATATTGTAAACCATAGCGATGCAAAACTGCTTTTTGTNGGCGAAGTGGTTTGGGAGAACCTCAACGCCGACAACATGATTCATGTAGGGGCCATCTACTCCATCGACAGTTTCGAACTCCTCCACACCACCCACGACAAGAACCGCTACACCATAGAGAACCTCAACCTCCTTTTCGGAGAAAAATATCCCAAGTCTTTCGGCAAGGAAGACGTGAACTACTATCACGATGCGCCCGACGAACTGGCCGTTATCAGCTATACATCGGGCACCACCAGCCACAGCAAGGGNGTGATGCTCCCTTTCCGCACCCTGTGGTCGAACTATATGTTCGCCCGCGAAGTGCTGCCCCAGGTGAACGAAGAAGCCAGCGTGGTGAGTATGCTCCCCATGGCGCACATGTATGGCATGGCCTTTGAATTTCTCTACGAAATGGGNCAGGGCTCGCACGTGTATTTCCTCACCCGCACCCCCTCGCCCAAAGTGATTTTCGAAGCCTTCCACGAAGTGCGTCCCAAAATCATCATCGCCGTACCTCTCATTGTGGAGAAAATCTACCGCAAGCAAATTCAGCCGATTGTGGCGCGTCCCGCCGTAAAAGCCCTGCTGAAACTGCCCGTTATAGACACCACCATCACCGACAAAATCCGCAGCACCCTTGTGGACGCTTTCGGAGGCAATTTTGTGGAAGTGATTGTGGGTGGGGCCGCCTTTAACCGCGAAACGGAAGACTTCTTCAAACGTATGCAATTTCCTTATACCGTAGGCTACGGCATGACCGAATGCGGCCCCATCATCAGCTACGCATCGTCGGCCACCCACGTGCTGCATTCGTGCGGACGGGCCGTGCCCCGTATGGAAATACGCATCGAATCGGCCGACCCTCGTCAGATACCCGGCGAAATTCAGGTGCGCGGCATGAATGTGATGCTCGGCTACTACAAGAACGAAGAAGCCACCCGCAACTCCTTNACCGCCGANGGCTGGATGCGCACCGGCGACATGGGCGTGTTGGACGAGGAGGGCAATCTCTTTATCAAGGGTCGTTGCAAGACNATGATTTTGGGCCCGAGCGGACAGAATATCTACCCCGAAGAAATAGAAGACCAGCTCAATACGATGAATTTTGTGGCCGAATCGTTGGTGATAGACGCCGGCGAGGGCAAGTTGGAGGCCTTGATTTATCCCGATTTCGAAGCCGCCGACGCGGAGGGNCTCGGACTGGCCCAGCTCTCCGAAATCATGGAGCAGAACCGCGTGGCGTTGAACGGGGCTTTGCCCGGCTACAGTCAGATTACGCGGGTGAAAGTGATGACCGAAGAGTTTGAGAAAACGCCCAAGCGCAGCATCAAACGTTTCCTCTACCAAGCCAACAAGGAATAGTCTTTTTTANTCCTGCATCAGGAGGTNGCAGATGGAGGGGGCGTCGAGGTGGCAGCGGGTGTGGAGGGAGGAAACCGGGGCGTGGGGAACGAAGTGGTCGGGGAGGCCGAGGCGTATGATGGGAAGCGTGTAGCCTTGTGCGGTGGCGAATTCGCAGATGGCCGCGCCGAAACCGCCTTCAAGCACACCGTCTTCTANGGTAACAATCCGTTTATAGCGTTTGAATATCTGATGCANCAAGCCGGTATCGAGAGGCTTGAGAAACAGCATATTGTATAGGCCGAAACTTTTTNGGCANCCGGCTTCGCGCGCCATCTCCACCGCTTTGAGCACGTGGTTGCCGATATGTCCGAGCCAAAGCACGGCCGTATCGTCGCCCTCCTGCAGACAGACGCCCTTGCCGACGGGAAGCGCCCGCAAGGGGGTTTTCCATCGGGGGGTGACTCCCCTGCCCCTCGGATAGCGGATAACGAAGGGGGCGCGTTGGCTGTCGAGTTGCGCGGTGAACATGAGGTTGCGCAAATCTTCCTCGTTCATGGGTGCGCTCACCACCAGATTGGGGATGGGGCGCAGGAAAGCGAGGTCGAACACGCCGTGGTGCGTGGGNCCGTCCTCCCCCACCAGGCCGGCNCTGTCGAGGCAAAACACCACGGGCAGGTTCTGTAGGGCCACGTCGTGGATNATCTGGTCGTAGGCCCGTTGTATGAAAGAGGAATAGATATTGCAGAAAGGCCGCAGCCCTTCGGCGGCCAGTCCCGCGCTGAAAGTAACCGCGTGCTGCTCGGCGATGCCCACGTCGAACACTCTTTCGGGCATTTTCTTCATCATCATGTGCAGCGAACAGCCNGTGGGCATGGCGGGCGTGATGCCNACAATGGCGGGGTTCTGACGGGCGAGTTCGATGATGGTCTTGCCGAAAACGTCCTGATACCTGGGGGCGAGTTTTAAATTAATACTTTTTTCGAGAAGTTTACCGGTGCGGGGTTCATAGGCTCCGGGGGCGTGGTAGACGATGGGCGACTGTTCGGCCTGACGCAGTCCCTTGCCCTTGGTGGTGACGATATGCAGGAGCTTGGGGCCCTGTATGGTCTTGAGGTCTTGCAAGACTTCCGTGAGCGTATGCAGGTCGTGTCCGTCGATAGGGCCGAAATAGCGGAAATTCATGGCCTCGAANAGGTTGCCCGANGGGCGGAANAAAGAGCGCGTGGAGGCCAGCACCTTGCTTATGAAACGTTTNGGNTCCCGGCGACGCGGTTTGTCGCCGCCCATNTTGTCCCACATGTTGTTTTTGATGCGGTTGTAGCGTTTGGAGGCCGTGATGCGGGTGAGGTAGGTGGAGAGGGCGCCTGTGCTGGCGTCTATCGACATGCCGTTGTCGTTGAGTATCACAAGGATATCGCTCTTGGCCACTCCTGCGTTGTTGAGGCCTTCGAAGGCCATGCCGCCCGTCATGGCTCCGTCGCCTATCACGGCGATATGCCGGCGGTCGGTTTCGCCCTTGAGCTTGGAGGCCACCGCCATGCCGAGAACGGCCGAAATGGAGGTGGAGGAATGGCCCGTGCCGAAAGCGTCGTATTCGCTCTCGTGGCGCGAGGGAAATCCGCTCAAGCCGCCTTCGCAGCGGATGGAGGAGAAAGAATCCTTGCGGCCCGTGAGAATCTTGTGTGCGTAGGCCTGATGTCCCACGTCCCACACAAGGCGGTCGTAGGGCGTGTTGAAGACGTAGTGCAGGGCCACGGTGAGTTCCACCGTTCCCAACGACGCGCCCAGATGCCCGGGGTGCGAGGCGAGCACTTCGAT
Organism: bacterium; assembly: GCA_014803485.1. GTDB lineage: Bacteria > Bacteroidota > Bacteroidia > Bacteroidales > P3 > Pullibacteroides. The sequence continues at coordinate 82,329 of JAAVBQ010000019.1, forward strand.
GATGTAGGCGCGCAGGGCGTCGGCCACTTCCTGCAGTTGTGCGGGCGGGAGGCGGCGCAAATCGTCGGGGGTATGGATGCGGGATAAGAGGTTGTCCATTCTGAAAAAAAGCCCGACCACCGGAGCGATCGGGCTGTGAGATTTTTATTAATATAAAGAGGCNTATTTCATAGCGCCCACCTTGCAGACCAAATCGACCACGCGGTTGGAGTAGCCGAATTCGTTGTCGTACCAGCCCACCACTTTCACGAAATTGCCGTCCATCACCTTGGTGAGTTTGGAATCGAAGATGCACGAAATGGGGCTGCCCACGATGTCGATGCTCACGATGGGGTCTTCGCAATATTCGATNTAGCCCTTCATGTAGCCTTCGGAGGCTTCTTTCATGGCGGNGTTCACCTCATCGACGGTGACGTTGCGGCCGAGTTCGGCGGTGAGGTCCACCACCGAGCCGTCGGGCGTGGGAACGCGCATGGCAAAGCCNTCCATCTTGCCCTTGAGGTCGGGCAGCACCAAACCTACGGCCTTGGCCGCTCCGGTGCTGGTGGGGATAATAGACACGGCGCAGGCGCGGCTGCGGCGCAGATCTTTATGCGGGGCATCGAGAATAATCTGGTCGTTGGTGTAGGAGTGAATCGTATTCATCAAGCCGTGCTTGATGCCGAACTTCTCGTGCAGCACGCGGGCCATGGGGGCCANGCAGTTGGTGGTGCAGGAGGCGTTCGAGATGAGTTTCATGTCGGGGGTGAGGATGTGGTCGTTGACGCCCATCACAATGGTGGCGTCGGTGTCGGTCTCCTTGTCGGCGGGGGCGGTGAGCACCACTTTCTTGGCGCCGGCCTTGAGGTGGGCGCTCACTTTCTCGCGGGTGCGGAAAGCGCCGGTGGCTTCCACCACTACGTCTATGTTTTCTTTAGCCCAAGGGATGTTGGCAATGTCGGATTCTCTGTAGAGGTTGATTTTCTTGCCGTTGACTACAATGGCGTCTTCGCCTTCGGCGTGTACTTCGCCTTTGAAGCGTCCGTGAACCGAATCGTATTTGATGAGATGTACCAAAACTTCGGCTTTTGTATTAATATTAAAGGCAACCACCTCCACTTCGGGGCGTTCCATAAGATTTCTGAACACGATGCGGCCGATTCGTCCGAGACCGCAGATGCCGACTCTGATTTTTTCCATAATTCTTGACTTTTTTATACGATGCGAAGATACGAAATTTTCACGGAATTAAAGTGTTTGTCTATTGTCGTTTTTTTTTCGAACTTTGTAACCATGGATTCGAATGTAATCAAAACCATACAAAACTATTTCGCCACACAACCGGTGGAAAAAGCGTGGCTGTTCGGTTCGTTTTCCCGTGGAGAAGAACGGCAGGATAGTGATATAGATTTGCTGGTTGTTTTTAATAAGAACGCCAACGTAAGCCTTTTGCGGCATGCAGGCATGATTGTGGAATTAGAAGACCGTCTTCAACGCAAAGTGGATATGGTGACCGATGGAAACCTCCTTCCTTTTGCTGTTGAAAGCGCCAATCGCGATAGAGTTCTGATTTATGAGAGAACCGCTTAAAGACAAAGGGCGGTTGGAGCATATCTTAGCCGCNATCAATCGTTTGGAAAAGTATGCCGAGGGCAAAACCTTGGCCGACATAGAGCATGATGACATGATGTATTATGCTATGGTCAAGAACATTGAGATTATAGGCGAAGCGGCCTATATGCTTTCGAAGGAATTTACGGATACGCATACGGAAACTCCGTGGCGCTCTATCGTCAAGATGCGCCACGTCTTGGTTCATGGTTATTATCAAGTGGAAGCCGCCGAAATATGGGCGGTGATAGTAAATGATCTTCCTTTGCTGAAGATGCAGGTTCAACAATATCTTGAGGTGTGATAACAGTCGCACACTTCTACTCAACGTCAACAATATTAAGGGGATTGGTGTAGACGAGGTGGCCTCGGGGGGCGGGATAGCCCATGCGTTGGAGCAGGGTGAGGTAGCCGCGCACTTGTTCGCGGTGGGCTTCGTGCGCCTCGCCGGTCTTGTAGTCTATCACCACGGCTTGCTTGTCTTTGAGCTGGAGGCGGTCGGGAATGTGCAGGTGGCCGGAAGCGGCGATGGGGCTTTCGGTCTTCACAATCCATTCCCGACGGGGGGCGAAGTAGTCTTTGAGGCGNGGGTGGGAAACAATTTCGCGCAGGGTTTGCAGGGCTTCTTCGCGGCGGGGGGCGAAGCGGGGGTATTGGGGNAGGCNTTGGCGCAGGGCGCGGTGGAGGGTGTTTTCGGCGCCGTCCTCCATAAACGAGAGGGTCTTGTGAATGAAATTNCCCCAGGCCTGTTCTTCGCTTTCTTCGGCCAGTTCCACGCGGGCNGTGGGGATGCGGTCGCGCCAGGGATGGCTTTCGAGGGGTTCGGGGGCGGCTTGGGGTTCGGGGGNCTGTGTGGAGGCGGTTTCCGTCTTCTCCGTGTTTTCATCCCATAATTCCGCTCCGTCTTCTTCGTATTCCACATACTGCGGATGGGCCTCGGCAAAGGCGGCGATGGCCCGGCTGGCATCGAACGCGCCGCCCTGCGCCGTGTTCTCTGTCTTGACGTGGTTGAGCAGGTAGAGTTTCTCGCAGGGGCGTGTGGTGGCCACGTAGAGTGTGTTGAGATTGTCGAGGTCGATGCGTTGCCTTTCGTTGGCGATTTCGTCTTTGAGGGCCGTGTCCCTGAGGTTTTTGGCCGCATAGCGCACCAAGGCCGCCGGCAGCCGCACTTCGGGGGGCAGCACGTTGTCTTCCACCCAAAACAGTTGCGTGTTCCGCAGACCGCCGCCGGAGATATAGGGCATCACCACCACCTTGAATTCCAAACCTTTGGCTTTGTGGACNCTCATCACCTTCACGCTGTCGTCCTGTCCTTGCACCTGCAGGGCCGTCTTTTCGGCATAGTCTTCATACCACCGCACCAAATCGGCGATGCGGCTGAAATTGTTTTTCTGCACCTGGTCGAAGAAAAAGAGCAGGTATTGGTCGGCCTCGCGGTCCATGTTCCAATAGCGCAGCACGGCCTGCAGGGTATCGTAGAGGTCGGCCTGCGGGGGGACGGCGGAAATAAGGCTGTCGCCTTTCCACAGGCCCAGGCGCACCGCAAGTTCGTAGACTTCCTCGCGGTAGTAGCTGTGCCGTGTGTGTATGTATTGCAGGCTGGCCATCAACAACCGCACGCCCGCGTGCGCCGANAGTTTCAGCGAATCGGGCGTGGAAACCTTATAGCCCTCGCCTACCAGAAAATCGGCCACGGCGCGGCAATCGTCNTTCCTGCGGCACAGCACCGCCACATCGCCGGCGGGGTGTTTGGAAAGCACNTCCAGCAGCATCCTTTCGTAGAAGTCACGCGCACCCTCCTTGTCCACGTTCCTCACCAAACAGATACGCACCGCCTGCGGNTCTTCTTCGGGCAGGGCTTCCGTGTGGTTGCGGTAGAACTGCGCATGGTCGCTGTAAATCTCGGGGCGGCTGAAGTCGAANTTTTCTAAAATAAACGAATAGAAGAGGTTGTTGAAGGCTATGATGCCTTTTTCCGACCGCCAGTTGCTTTCGAGCCGGCGTACCGACACGCGNAGTTCCCGGTCTTGCGCCGCGCCGGTATAGAGGTCTACGAATTGTTCCATGTCGGCGGCGCGGAAGCGGTAGAGCGATTGTTTGGCGTCGCCCACCACGAGGCAGGGGTAGCCCTGCGCGAGGTTGTTCACCACAAGGGGTTTGAGGTTCTTCCACTGCAGGCGCGAGGTGTCTTGAAACTCGTCGATGAAGATATGGCGGTAGCGGGTGCCGCAGCGTTCGAAGATGAAGTCGTTGCCTTCTTCGCGCAGGGCTTTGTCTATCTTGCGGTTGAATTCGGAGAGGGGAATGTCGGCGGTCTTATCCTCTATTTCNTGCAGTATCTCGCGGGCCTGCCGCAGCAGGGCCAGTGCATAGACCGAGTTTTGCACTTCCTTGATGATGAAATAGGAGGCGTAGTCGGGANGGCATAGGTCTTGATAGCATTCCTCGAGTTCGGGGGTGGCGGGCGAGTCTTTCTTCAGGATGCCCTTGGCGACGCTCTTGCTTACCGACGCGCCCGGGGCGGCGAATTTTTCGAGGTTGGGGCTGTTGAGCGTGAACCATGCGTATACGCCGCGTTTGCCTTCGTGAAAGTCTTTTTCGGTGAGGCCGTAGGTCTGCAACAGGGTTNCGGCGCGTTGGAGCGTATCGGCGGCAGATTTCTCCACTTGCTTGCAGAAGTTCTCCATGCTCTCCATCGCCTTGCGGAAATCCGCNTCGGTGAGGGCGGAGAGTTTCTCCACGCCCGCCTGGCTCTTCTCCTGAAAAAGCATCTTCACCACTTCTTCGATGCGGGTGGCGATTTTGAGGCTTTTTTGGNTNTGTTCCCTCTGTGCCAGAAAGTTCTGTAGGTTTCGGCTCAGNTCTTCGTAGCCTTCGCGGCCGAAGCGGTCGAGCAAAAGGGCNGTGATGTCCTGTGCCAGCAGGTCTTCTTCTATCTGAGGGGTGTAGTTGCGGGGCAGGCCGAGTTCGAAGGCAAAGGGCTTGATGATGTTCTGCACAAAGCCGTCGATGGTCTTTATCGAGAATTCGTGATAGTGGTGGAGGATTTGCGAGAGTTTGTCGGGGGCGCTTTCGGCCAGGGCCTCCACGATCTTGCGTTTCATGTCGTTCGTGGCGGCGTTGGTGAANGTTATGGCCAGAATGTTGCGGNCCTCGGTGCCGGGTTGCAGCANCTGCTTGATGTAGGCTTGCGTGAGGGTGTAGGTCTTGCCGCTTCCCGCACTGGCTTTATATAGCGTAAGGTTCATTTTATATTAATATCTATTCTTCAGTCGGAGCGGGTTGGCAGAAGGGGGCGTAGGGGCAGTATTCGCACGCGGCGGGGTTGTCGGTGCAGGCGANAGGCACGGCGGGGTCNAGCATATCGGCAAGCCAGGCCCTCACCAAGTCCTCCACCTCGGTCGTCACACCCTCACTCACACCCTCCAGGGCCGCCATCTTTCCCAGCGCACAGATACAGGCTTTCACTTCCGCAAAATCCACACTCCGCACCCACTGCGGCCGGTCTTTTTCAAAAAGATAGAGATATATCAGCAACTGAAACACCTGCTTGCCGTCGTCGCTGCNCAGAAACGCCTCGTTGTCGCGGAGGTTGCCCTCTATAAGCAACTTGCGGAGNCGNCCCGTCTTGTAGTCTACAATACGCAGCACCGCATCCCCTCCGTGCGGCCTGTATATATCGATACGGTCCGCAAAGCCCNTCAAACGCACCGGCAAGCCTTCCACNCCCTCCGGCATCACGCAATCGAACCGATTCTCACACGCCAACACCCGCAATTCGCCTCCCGTCACNTCTTCCCGCAACAGTGCCGCATAACGGTCCACCCAAATCAAAATCTCCTGCCACGCCAANCGGTTCACTCCATACATATACTCCCCGCCGGGAAAATCGCGTGCCAGGGCCTGTTTCACCAAATCTTCCTTGCGACGCAGCAATTCATCNACGTCGTCNGTATTAATAATACAATTTAACCGCTCTTTAAAAAACTTCTCCATTACCGAATGAAACACACTGCCCTGCGTGCCCACGTCCATCTCGTCGCTCATCTGNGGCGGCTCGTCTATGCCCGCGATACGCTTGCGGTAGAAACGCATGGGGCAGGAAGCATATTCGTAGAGCGAGGAATACGAAAGCGCGTGCGTGGAAANCCAATGCCTGAGTTCCTGCAGCACCGCATCTGTCTTCTCCACCACAAAAGGNCGGGGAGAGGCGTAGCGCGGGTGCGACAACACAAAAGGATAGACNGGCGCNGGCAATTCGTTCTGCGGCGATTCGTGCCGCAACTGCAACAGAAAACGGCTCATTTCCCCGCCCGCTTCCTGCGTGTCGTGATAGAGGAGCGTGGCCCTGTGGCAGTTCTGCAACAGAGAGTAGAAGTGATGCGCCTGCATGGCCGTCTGTTCGCGCAGAGAAGGCAGATGATAGTGGTTTTTGACGCTTTGCAGCAAGAAACTTTCGTGCTGGGTGTCGCTCGGCAAAATCCCCTCGTTCATGGAGAGCACCATCACGTGGTCGAACGCCATGCCCCGCGTTTCGAGCATTCCGGTAACGTTGACGCTGTTTTGCGGATTTCCCGTATAGGTGATGCCGATGTTCGAGAGCAGGCGCGCAAGGATTTTCCGGCATGTAACCGAACCGAAACCCACGTGCGGGAAACGCCCCAATATATCGGCCTGTTGCTCGCATTGTTCCCGGAGTTGGGTGAGGTATTGGATTTCGAAGGGACTGCGCGCAAGCCGTCCCGGTTCGGGAAAGAGGCTTTGCTGAGCGTGCTTTTCCTCCTGTCTGAACTGTTGNAGCAAACGCCCGCAGAGTTGCGCCAGACGCAAGAAAAAAGGCGCCGCCTCGCTTGTTTTGTCGGCATCTTCGAAAAGGAACGCCGCNCAGAGGTCTACGAAAGGGTGCGGAGGAAAGNGCGCGAGGAAATCGTTTTGGGAAAAACGGTTGCGGTGGCCGTCCAAGAGCGCNTTGATGCGTTTGGGAGCGGTCTTGTTCAGGTCGAGNGCGTAGGCGAAGAGAGGGTTGCGCAGCAAATCCACCATAAAGTCGCCTTTGAGCGTGCCGCCGTTCTGCCATATGCTCTCGCGGGCCTTTTCGAGCGTGGAGAACAGGTTTCCCGCCGCCGTCCCCGCCAGACTTCCCGCCAGACTCACGTTGCAGGGCAGGTCTTCGGGCAGGGCGTTCATGAGNGGTGCGAACAGGCTTTCGTCGTTGAGCACAACAAGGGTGCGCCGGGCGTCGTCGGGGTTNTCCCGCAGGAGTTTGGCCGCCATCTGCACCTGTCCCGTATTTTGGGGGCANCCTATGATGCGGTAGNGAAGATGGCGCAGGGTNTCGCTCCAGTCGTCTTCGTTCAGGTGATGGTTCAGGTCGGGGTCCCGGCGATAGCGGCGCAGGAAAAANCCNGCNTCCTGCGGGGANTCTTNCTNCATGTAATANGCGTCGGCATTCCACAGCACTTCGGCTTTTTGNGCCTGCACAAGGGTCTTGATAAGGCTTTCTTCGGCCTTGGTGAGGGCGTTGAGGCCCACGAAGAGATAGAAGTTGCGGGCGGGGATTTGNCCGTTTTGCAAAAGGTCGGGCAGCTGGCGGGCCGCNNNGCGGCCCGCCANCCCCGTGTATGCCAAGCCTTTATCTAAAAGCTTGCGGGTAAAGGCTTCGTAGATGGGCCACAGCCTGCGGTAGAATTCCAAATAGCGGTTCTGCAACTGCCCCACATGTTCGTCGAGGTTGAGATGCCAGTTGGCGATGCGTTTCTCTTCGGCCACATAGTGCAGGATTTCGTCGGCGGGGGCAAGCTGGTTGTCTATTTGGTTGAAGTCGGAGAGCAGGATTTCGGCCCAGTCCCAGAATTGGTCGGGGGTACGTATATTTTCCTCGTTTTCGTTCCCGTAGGCTTCCCGGTAGGCCTCGTAGAGCAGGGCCGCCAGTTCGGTGGAATCGCCCGTGCGCAACAGCGAAAATTCCTCCACCAGACGGTTCACGGTGATGAAGGTGGGCAGGAAACAAGGCGTGTCGTTGCCCGCACGGTGCATCAACACCTCGCTCAACACCCTTTGCAGACGCATATTGGGCANCACCACATACAGATGCGTTTCGTGCAGGTTAAAGTCCGCTATGCGGTCGCACACATACTCAATGAAATTCTGTTGTCTCACTTGCCTGAAGTTTTCTTTTTGTCGTCTACGGGAATCGGGGCGAGCCGTCCGTTCTCTATCATGCGCACNATGGTTTCTATGTCGCGGTCGACGCCCTGCGGGTCGTAGCCTTGCTTTAAATCGAAACCCCATAGTTTGGCCAAGGTCTGATAGGCTCCCGCGCGTGCCGAGCCTCGGAAATCCTTAAGCAGGAAATAGGCGGTGGTGTCGGTCTGACGCGCCAGCAGTTTCAGCAGAATGGCTCCCTGGCTTTTGGTGAGGTTCTTGAGGTCTTTGAGAAAATCCTCGCGGATTTGCTTTTCTTCGTTCTTGAAGAATTTGCGGTCTTCTTTCCTGCGCATCCCTTCCGCGCGCAGGGCGTTGTAGGATTCCATGCGTTGCTGTGCCATGAGGGCGTAGGGATAGGTGCGGCGTATGTTATACACCAGGCGGTAGTAGGCGTGGCGTTCTTCTTCCGAGANGCGGCGGGCGTGAATGTAGACGGGGTTGAGGGAGTATGTGGGGAGAAGCTGATTGCCGGCCGAGGACACGGAAAGCGTATCGCACACGGCAGTCGCCACGGTTCCCGCCACGGTTTCCGCCACNCTTCCCGCCACGGCCTTTGTCCCGACCGCCGCCAGACACATCATCACCAACCACTTTTTCATACGCATACGCGAAGATAGTTAAAATTCGTACCTTTTGCTTTGCACAAGGTACTTCGTCTCAGCAGAGCCAACTCGAAAGCAAGCTTTCGGTTGTCTTTGCGTTCGACTTTTCGTACCTTTACATCTTTTCAAGATTTTCAAAATATGAGACGTCCTGAAATTGTGGAAAAAATCCGTCTTGCGCTCCAATCCACGGCTCCCGAGGCCCAGGCTATCCTATATGGAAGCGAGGCTCGCGGTGATGCACGTCCCGACAGCGACATCGATTTGCTGGTGCTTCTTCCGGGCGAAAAACGTTCGCTTGCCGAAGAAGACAAAGTTCGCGCTCCTCTCTACGACATCGAGTTGGAAACAGGGGTTATCATCAGTCCGTATATTGTATTGAAAAAAACGTGGGAAAACCGTCCGTGCCCTACACCATTCAGTTTGAATGTTCAACGGGACGGTGTATTACTCTATTAGTTATGGTTGGATTGACAGACGAAACCAAGGCAACCTTGGCAAAGTATCGCATGGAAAAGGCGTATACGGCTTTGGCTGAAGGAAAATTGCTTTTCGAGAATGAATTTTATTCCGGAGCGGTGAGCAAGCTCTACTATGCCTGCTATTATGCGGCTTCGGCCTTGCTTATCAAAAGTGGCTTCGCTTCGAAGACGCATGCGGGAGTGAAGGGTTTGCTGGGAGAGCATTTTGTGAAGACGGGTAAACTGACCAAAGACGAGGGGCGTTATTTTTCGACCTTGTTCGAAAAGCGACACGCCAATGATTACGAAGATTTTATAGAAACGAATAAAGAGGAGGCCGAAGTATTTGTAAGACAAGCGGAAATTTTTGTGAATTCGGCTGAAAAAATCGTGAAGGGATGACGCAGGATTTATCATACTTTGTGCACGCAACGGCGGTGGTGGACGAGGGGGTGGAGATTGGCGAGGGAAGCAAGATATGGCACTTCTGCCACCTTATGCGCGGGTGCCGCATCGGCCGCAACTGCAATCTCGGGCAGAACGTGGTGGTGAGCCCCGGCGTGGTGCTGGGCGATAATGTCAAGGTGCAGAACAATGTATCTATTTATACGGGCGTTGTTTGCGAGGACGATGTATTTCTCGGCCCCTCCTGCGTCTTCACCAACGTTGTCAACCCCCGCAGCGCCATAGTCCGCAAAGACCAATACAAGCCCACCCGCGTTAAAAAGGGTGCCACCATAGGCGCCAACGCCACCATTGTCTGCGGACACGTTATCGGAAAATACGCCATGATTGGCGCGGGCGCCGTGGTGACGCACGACGTTCCCGATTATGCGCTCATGATAGGCAATCCGGCGCGGCAGACCGGCTGGGTGAGCGAATACGGCCACACGCTGCACTTCAACGCAGAAGGCTTCGCCACCTGTCCCGAAAGCGGCCGCCGCTACCGCCTCACCCCCCACGGCCTCACACTCATAGAACCCACCGAATAATTCTTGTATAATAGAAAAATCTTGTCGGCAATCTGTCGAAAAGTTAAAAATTGTTAAATAGTATGTAGCCGAAAGCGACAGCTTTGCTTTCCCGGCAAAAAAAATGCAGAAAGGAGGAATAATAACCGATAGTGACGGTGTGTTAACGTCTCTATCGTTTGATGATGATCTTGGCGATGTCGAATTCGGTGCGGGAGTGGACGGTGGTTTCGAGGCGGAGGATATAGACGCCTGAGGGCAGGTGTTCTATGTTCATGCTGAGGCGGTAGTGGCCGAACTGGCGCTCGCCTTCCACAAAGGTGGCCACACACTCGCCCATCATCGAATAGAGCTTGAGGTTGACCAGACTGCTTTGCGAAACATAGTAGGTTACGTCACCCCAGCTGATGATAGGGTTGGGTATCACGGCCAGGATGTGGCTGTGGCTTTGTATGGGGTCGCCCTGCGAGCGGACCGGGGTTTCGCCATCGCCGACTTTGTAGATGGTATCGCCCTCCTCTATCGACCAAGTGGGGCCCACCAGTCTGCCGTCGTCTTCGGGATAGTAGACGTCGAGGGCGGGCATCGACACCTTCCAGTCGGGCAGGATATGCGCCGAGGTATCGCTCACCACATACTGCAGGGGGTTGTTCTTGAAGAAGCCGCTGAGGTTCTTGACGGGTTTCTTGAGCAACTTGAGGTTGAGCATGAGCATAGTGTCGCCGGGGTAGAAATAGCGGGGTGTCTTGCTTACCCAGGTGGTGAGTATCTGATCGTCGATAACGTTGTATTCGAAATTAGTGGAACGGGCATCGAAATCATTGGGAAGCGAGGCGGCCCAAGGCTCCACTTTATCGGTATTGTAGTAGAGGAAAATCTGGAAGCCGCTCAACCAGCCGCTGTCCTCGCTGATAATGGGAAAATCGAGCATACGGATGTCGTTGGGCACGTTGAGGGAGCCCACCTGCGCGATATCGAGTTTGGGAATCTTGTTGCGTCCCACACCCTTGCGCATCTGCGAAGGGCTACCGCCCGTAGTAATTTCCGAGCCATCGTAGTTACGGTCGGCATCGCCGCGCATCACGCCACGCACATGGAAATTGGTGTCGCTGACCAGATTGAGGGTATCCACACTATACGCCCAATCATCCAACCACTCTTTCGTTTCTTCGTGTTTATAGCGATTCGTACCGCTATTCAACTTCTTGGTAATCTTGTTTTGAATGTCAGCAATATCATTACCCGTCAAACCTTTGGTAGTTTCAGGGAACANACCCATATCAACGTTCGANGCCCACCACCACATAGAGAGCTGAGGGTTTGTTTTTTCTGGCAAAATGGAGGAACTTATTTTACCGTTAATATAATTCTGTACCCACGCAACATCGTTACCGTTCAAACCTACCAAACCTGCAAAATATTCTTTCTGCGGACTGCGGCCCGTCACCACATACTTGCCTTCCATCCACATTTTCTGCATCCGGAAATAGCCGTCGGCATCGCTCAAGGCCGTATCGAGAATGGCGCCCGTTTCGAGGTCTTGCAAGAGGACGGTTGCGTTCTCTATAGGCAAATGTTTAAGATAAACAGCATTTAAGTCNCCGTCCACTGTGGCCACATCGGGGCTGCGGGTGTCGCCTACCTGCGAGGGGAACCAAAGGCCGGCGTAGGACACGTAGCCGCGAATNTCATAACCACTCTTAATCAACACNTTAATAGTNTCGTGGTGCTCNCAGAGAAATTCGGGGGCNCCGGGGAATCGGTCGCGGTTGGCGTCGGTGGCGCGTATGACGATGGGGAAAAGGAGGCTGTCTCCGTCGAGGGTGTCGGCAAAGTAGAGGGGGCCGGCGGTGGGGAAAGAGTCGGCGATGTTGGTGAGGCCGGCNTGGGTGTAGTCGCGCTGCAGGGCGGCNGTGTGGGGATGAAGGAGCGCGGTGGGGGCGGCCGTGTAGAGGGTGCCGGGGGCAAAGCCNCGCACGGGCGTAACGGGGGCGTGGGTGGCTGCGTCAATCGGCATNCCCCACTCTATGGANGTATAGGTGCTGTTGCTCAAAACAGGCGTCGGGCCCGAGGTGTCGGGCAGGAACGGACTGCCGGCAAAGAGCAGCACGGGTTCTTCGGTGCGTACCGCAGTGTCGGGCTGGCGGCGGTAGAACATGGGGATGGTGCGCACCACAAAGTCTTGGGTGCGGGTGAGGCCGTTTTCGTGCACGGTGGCTATCACGTGCACCGAATCGATATGGTATTCTTCGGTGCGTTCCACGTTGGCGGCGTATTCCTGCAACAGGGCGCGGAAGGCTTCGAGGCGGGCCCGGAGNGAGGCGGGCGTTACGGGTGCTATGGCCGTGAGCGAGTCTACGATGGCTTCGCGGCGCACGCGGAAACAGCTGTCGCGCAGGCGGGTGGCGAGGGTGTCGCCGGGAAGGATGGGCAGCGGCGTAAAGCAGTTGGGGCAGATGTCGTATTCCACCTCTATCTGCGCCAAGGCGATGGCTTCGTAGTCGAGGGTGGCGCGGTGATTGTCGCCNTAGGCGGCTTGCCAGCGGGCCTGCAGGTCNGCAAGTTGTTGCTCAATGCTTTGAATGCTGTCTATCAGGGTTTCGGCAAGGCCGGCATACGGGCTGTAGGTGTTGATGATGTGGGGGCAGAAGGTAAAGGTGGTGTCGGTGTGGGTGGTGGGACGGGCCAACCGCAGGGTGTCGGCGGAATTGGCCGTGTCGAAAATCACTTCTTTGTAGGTTTGTATCGTGGTGTCGTAGGTATAGAGGGTGTCTATACGGCGGCAGCGCACCTCGTGCTGGTAGTAGTAGAGGGTATCGTAGAGTTCGGTGATGGTGTGGAAGCCTTCGGCGCTTTCGTCGAGGATGGCGCGCTCGGGAATGGGGATTGTGTCTATTTGGGTGCGCAGCAGCGTGGTGACGGTGTCGCAGGCCATGAGGTCGGGGTAGATGTTGGTGATTTCGACNANGCGGCAGACGAGGGAGTCGTAGTAGATGGTGTCGATGGTAACANTCNNAGGTGAANNNATCNNTACGNNNTTNGTAACGCTCNAATGTCTCGGGTTTACATTGTTTTTCGTAGAGGCCNGTGCCTGGNGGCGTTTGGGAGCGGAGGGGATTCTGNATCACGGAAACGGCCNCACACAAAAGGATAACTGCAGCNCCGATAAGGGTTGCGGTGCGATGTTTTACATGGGTGGAACANATATGTATCGTTTCCGTCACAGGNNTTCCGTNTTTTTGGNAAATGGCCCAAAGATACAAAATTTTTTAATCCTCCTTTATGGCCTCACAACTGTATACCGCCGTTACCGTCTCTTTCAGGTTCGTCTTGTCGGTGATTGTCTCATATGTCACCTCACAGTCTTCCGCTACCAGAACGCAGTTCTCAGTCACAAAGTTCTCTGTACGGCTGTAGACGGTCGTGGGGCCTTTCTTCTTAGCCTCCAACTCATATACCGTATCACACACCGTCTTCGTCTTCACTTCAGGGGTCGGCTCTGGTTCCGGATCGGGGTCGGGATCAGGAGTCGGCGTAGGCTTCACACCGCCCTGTCCGATGGGTTCGCAACTGTATACCGCCGCCACCGTCTCCTTCAGGTTCGTCTTGTCGGTGGTTGTCTCATATGTCACCTCACAGTCTTCCGCCACCAGAACGCAGTTTTCGGTCGTGAAGTTCCCCGTACGGCTGTAGACGGTCGTGGGGCCTTTCTTCTTACCCTCCAACTCATATACCGTATCGCACACTGTCTTTGTCTTCACCTCCGGTTCGGGTTCGGGTTCAGGCTCCGGCTCCGGTTCGGGGTCGGGGTCGGGTGTGGGCTTCACACCGCCCTGTCCGATG
>JAAVBQ010000020.1 GCA_014803485.1 bacterium
AATAGGCCTAAGAGATGATTCGGATAATATATTGGAGCGCCGTTAATGGAAAGCAGGGTTTGTGAATCATCGCAACCCTGTATATAAATGCCCGCCGTGGCTTCGTTGTTGGTCTGCACGCCGGCAATGGTGTGCAGATAGCGCAACGGGTCGCTCTGCCCCATGAAACGTGGCAATTTGCTTATTTCCTGAATGTTGATACGCATCTGTGTCCCTTCGTTTTCCACAAGGGATTTGATGCGGTGACCGGAAATGGAAACCTCCTTAAGATTTTGAGGGAGAATAAAAAAAAGACTGTCGGCACCCGTCTGCGGATAGAGATGGGTGCCAACAGTCAGAAAGAGAAGAATTGTCGCGATTCGTTTCATGAAATCGGCAAAACCGCTATCGGTTTAGAAGTCGATATCATCGGCATAGTCGCCCCAACGTTCGGACAGGCGGATGTATTTCTTTACCAATTCTTCGGCGGTATTGATAACCGTGTTGAATCGTTTTTCCGTGAAGTATTCTCCAAAGTTGTACGAGCTTCCGTCAATGGGGAAATAAACCACGGGGTCACAATCCCAAATTTGGTGCTTGTCACCATTCCAATCTTCATCATCGTAGAAGGAGGCCTCCCACATCATCTGTGCCTGAACAGACTTGTTGTCACCATAATACATATCCACTTTCAGGAATTTGTTAAGAAGCTTGGCCATTTCCATATTATAGGGAGCTTGATGCCAATATTCTTCCCACCAATACTCGTAATAATCAGCAGTTCTATATTTGTCATCCAAATCCATACAATCCTTATAAAACTTCATACCGTCGGTGGTGCTGGTTTTTATAGTAAGTTTGCCTCCCAATATATCCACTTGTGCTATTGCAGAACCGGTTTCAGCACTGTAGCCATTCCACATCTTTACATACATATCAAGCCAATCCTCCCAATCCTGATTGTTTGCTTTATCTACCAAGCCGCAGTTTTTCAAATCGAAAACGGCTTTGATAAGATCCTCGTTGCCGAGTTTTGCGGAAAAAACATAACCGGCGGCATTTTTGGAAACCTTTAGACCTTGTGCTATCGTGAGATTGGTGATTTTCAGCGTGAAGTCGAAGTTGAAATGGTCGCTTTTCTTCACATCAAACTTCATGGCATAGTTGATGTGTTCGGTAGCGCCTTCCTTAAGGTAGAAATTTACCTGATTGGGCAAGGTGGCTTCAAACGGTTGATCTTCATATTCACGATATATGCTCCAATATTTTTTTCCCTCATACTCGCACCAGCCGTTTTCATAATCTTCTTCGGAAACATAGTGCTTGTCATAAACCCGGATATAGTAATAATCTTCATCGTAATGATATACCCAATATTTTTCACCTTCATATTCGTATTTCGAAAACACCTTATCGTAGTATTCTTTTCCTATATCATCGGGCAACCTAACTTCTCTTTCGTTCAGTTCGATATAATATTTATCGGTAGGCACTTCGTAGGTTCCTTTGTAGGTGATGGTGCCGTCCACACCCCAAAGTTTGGCTTCACACTGCACACCCTTGGGACCTTTGAATTTCAATACCAAACCTCCGTTGCCTTCGCCTTTATATTCCCATTGGTGTTCGGTTTCATTGGCTTCCCAAACCGCGTTGACATTGGCGAACTTGTAGATTTCGGTGTTTCCTTCCTTGGTGGCCTTCCGCAAAAGATCAGTGGCGAAATTCGATGTAGGGTCTCCGTAAACCGCCTGACGCACATCGCGGTTCACACTATACAGAAAGCCGTAATCGCCTTTGTAGTGATCTTCCACATTGCTGAAATCCCAGTCGTAATCTTCGTAGAGACGGGTGAGATAATCCGACAACTCCACAGCCTTTCTCTGATCTTCCGGATTGAACTTGTTCATAAGTTCAATGGCAATGTCTTGAAGTTTGGTCTTTTGCGCTTCGGCACTATAAACCTCGTCACTCTTTTTGTCATCTTCCTTCTCGGGTTTTTCGCAGGAAGAAAACAAAGTGGCAACCGAAAAGGCGGCAGCCAAAAAGAATAATGTTTTTTTCATTTTTATTGGTTTTTATTAATTTCTTTTGTGGTACAAAGGTAAACCTTTTTTTGAAAATATCTAAGGTTTTACTTCACATTCTCAAAACCTTTGCCGTAAACACCGGAGGCGTTGGAGACACTCATGAAAGCATTGGGGTCTATGTCGCGCACACGACGCAGAATGCCCTGCACTTCGTATTTACGCGCCACCACCCAAAGCACCTGAGTTTCGGTCTTGCTGTAGTATTTCTCACCTTGCAGAAGCGTTACCCCGCGATTCTTTTCGTGGGTAATCATTTCCGCTATCTCCTTGTATTTAGAAGAGTTGATAAAGATCTGAACGCTCGCCTGTCCGCCCACTACCACCATATCCACCACGGTGGTATAGACGAAAGTCAGCATCACACCGTAGATAACCACACGCACGGCTTCTATCACCGTGGCTCCCTTGAAGAAATAAAACACAAAGAAAGAAGAGGAAATGATGATGGCATCGCAGAACAGGATAACTTTTCCCGGGCCTATATTGCGGTATTTGGCCACAATGAGCGCGATGATGTCGGTGCCACCCGTACTGCCTCCGTAACGGAAAGCCATACCGATGGAAAAGCCCACAAGCAAACCCGCCACCACCACCGAAAGGAAGGGATCGTCTTTCAGAATGGGTTCTCGGATAATGGCCGTCCACATACCGATGAACAGCGAAGCCATTATGACGGCATATATTGTTTTGAAACCAAATCCTTTACCAAGCACCCTGAACCCTATCACGAGCAGAACGCCGTTGATGACGAAAGTGGAGATTGCCACGGGAATGCCGGTGGCGTAGTAAATCAAGGTGCCGATACCGGCCACACCGCCGCCCACAATCTCAGACTTGACGATGAACGCCACCACGCCGAGGGTATAGGTGGCAAGGAAAAAGGTGATGAGGATATAATCGCGGATCTCGCGGCGCAACAACTTAGGGTCGGTGGGAAACTCTTTCTTCAGGAACGCGCCTATTTTTTTGAAGAATGACATGATTGCTTGTTATTTTACTTAGTCTATTTTTTCAAAATCAACATAATCACCCTCGTCGGCCTTATCGGCGGGCCGGGCATCCTTCATATCCTTTCGCGGGGGTACATAGTCGATGCTCACCTCGCCTTCTTTCTTCCGTTCCTGACGCGGGGCGCCGGGCCTTATTCCAAAGATAAAGCGCAAAACCGAAAAAATCAGATAGATAATCGAGGCTATGCCGAGCAGTGTCAATAAAATCATAACACGAAGCGATAGGGGTTTATAACAAAAAATTCTGCCCTTTCCCGAGGGAATGAACAGAATTTTCAGAACATAAGCCTATGTGTTTTCAAACTATCTCTCGTCCGAAACCGTCAGCTTGGCACGGCCCTTGGCTCTGCGGGCGGCCAATACGCGACGACCGTTGGCAGTGGACATTCTTTCGCGGAAGCCGTGTTTGTTGACGCGCTTGCGGGTGTGGGGTTGGTAAGTACGTTTCATGGTTTCTATCGTATTTTTAAGGGGTGCAAAGGTATAAATTCAGCGTGAATAAACAAATTTTTTGTTGATAAGTTGTTAGTTTAATTTTTCTGCATATTGATTTTGCGGGTGTTGCGGACAAGGAGGATGCTGAATTCGTAGAGGAGCCACATGGGGAGGGAGACGGCGGTGAGGGTGATGACATCGGAGGTGGGGGTGATGACGGCGGCCACGATAAGGATGATGACAATGGCATGTCGGCGGTATTTCTTCATAAAGGCGTCCGAAAGGAAACCCAATTTGGCGAACAGCCAGCAGAGCACGGGAATCTCAAACACCGCACCCATACTCAAAAGCATCGTGAAAAAAGTGGAAATGTAGGATTTAAGTGAAATGAGATTCTCCACTTCCGCATCCACCTGATAGGTACCCAAAAAACGGAAAGTGAGGGGGAAAATCAGGAAATACGCCACTACCACGCCAAGCATGAACATCAGGTAGCCCCCTCCCACCACACGCAGGGAATACTTGCGTTCGTCGGCATAGAGCGCGGGGGAAACGAAGCGGAAGAGCTGATAGAGGATATAGGGCGAGGCACAGAGGATGCCCGCACAGAAAGAGGCTTTGATATGGGTGAGGAACTGACCGGCCAAGGCGGTGTTGATGAGGCGGATATGAAAGTCGGGGGCGCCTCCTCCGGAGAACGGACCGCTCAGAAGGTTCAACCAGCGGTAGAGAAAGAAGCCGGGGTCCTGCGGGGCGAGGATGACGGCGAAAAGCCTCTCCTTGAAGCAAAAGGCCGCCACGGTAAAAAGCATCGTCACGGCCAGAATCTTAATCAAGGCCGAGCGCAACACATCCAGATGGCTCCAAAAGGACATTTCCTGCTGTGCCATAGGAGAAATTATTCGCCTTTGGAGGCGTCTTTGTCGGTGTTTTCCTTTTCGTCCTTATCGAGGCCGTTCATTCCTTCCTTGAACGAACGTATGCCCTTGCCCAAGCCTTTCATCAGTTCGGGAATCTTGCGGCCTCCGAAAAACAGAAGCACCACCAGGGCAATCACGAGGATTTCCGTCCAGCCGATTCCACCTAAAAACAAAAGTTTCATTTTGTATGAATTTGTGTGTTTTTATATATTAATATAATGATACGCGCGGTTATTTTCGGAGGCGGGGAGCCAACAGGTTGATGAAAAGCCATCCGCCGAAAATCTGCACCAACATTCCCGGAATGCCGATACGGAAATCCTGCAAGGCCAGATACAAATCGCCTTTCATCGCCCACTCTCCCAAGGTTCCCAAGCCCTGATAGCCCAATACGATGCCTGTAAGCACCAAGAGGTCGGCACGGCGGAAGTGCGAGGCGGCGTAGCCGGCGAGCACGGCCAAAAGCACCGATTTGAGCAGAATGGCGGGGAGGGATTCGGCGGCGGGCATCCCGAAAAGCAGGGAATTGACCACAGGCGAAACCAAGGCGGTGAGCAAACCCACATTGCGCCCGTAGAGGAAAGCTCCCGTGAGCGTGAAGAAGTAGATGGGAAGCCAACGCAAGCCCCCCTGCGATATCAAATGGCACAATTGCGGCAAAACGATGTTGCCGACAATAAAGAGCGAAGCCACCGCATAGGTCTTCGCTTGTTTGAGAGACAATGTAATCGGTTGAATGTTTGTTGTCTGCATAGTCTATTCAGGTTTCGGTCGGTTGTTTGAACGGATAAATTCCTCTATCAGCGGAAGGCAGGCCTCGGCGGTGGGCGCAGAGGCGCAAAGCGTTTCCACAGGGCAGGGACCGGTGCGGGAACGGTTCACGATGGTTTCCACCTCCTCTTCATACTGCACCTCAACTCCGTGGGCAAGAAGCAATTGTAAGGCAGGACGACTGATTACCCCCGTGCGCACCTGCTTCACGCCACCTGCAATCATCATGGCGGCGGCACCTTTCCCCACCACCTTGTCCGCGAGGGAAGCGCGGAGGAGGAGCGCGGGAAAATGGCGTAGGAGTATAAAGAGCGGCTTTACCCCGCGCTCCCTGCTCGTTTTGATTTCACCGCCGGCACTTCTCACCACCAGCGTATAACCTCCCTCCTGCAACATTGTCCACAAATCATCGTGCATCATAAACGCCCTTGTTTGAGGTCTTCGGCAAAATGATCTATGCGCTCCAATTCGTGAGGAATGTCTATGTTCTGCGGGCAATGCGTCACACACCGGCGGCAACCTATGCAATGGTCGGCCTGCCGCAAGGCGGGCACCGCACGGTCGTAGCCCACCAAGAACGCCCGACGCGCCTTGCGGTAGTTCTCGTCCTGCGAACTTTCCGGCAGATTTCCTTCGTTCACACACTTGTTGTAGTAGGTGAGAATGCTCGGAATATCAATACCGTAGGGGCAAGGCATGCAATACTTGCAATCGTTGCAGGGCACCGTGGGATAGTGCATCATGAGGTCGGCCGTTTCGTAGAGAAACTGCATCTCCTCTTCGGTGAGCGGCTGTAACGGACAGTAGGAACGCAGGTTGTCTTCCAGATGCTCCATATACGTCATGCCGCTCAACACCGTGAGCACACCCGGATGGGTACCCGCAAAACGGAACGCCCAAGAAGCCACGCTCCGTTCAGGTTCACGCTGCTTGAGACGCGCCACGATATGGTCGTGCACCTTCGACAGACGGCCTCCCAACAAAGGCTCCATGATGACGGCGGGAATGCCCCGTTTCTCGAGTTCTCCGTAAAGATATTCGGCATTGGTGTTGCGGGGATTGATTTCCTTGGCGTGCTTCCAGTCCAAATAATTGAGCTGTATCTGCACGAAATCCCATTTGTATTTATCGTGCTCGGCCAAGGCGCGGTCGAAAACGGCGATGTCTCCGTGATAGGAAAAGCCCAAGTTGCGGATCCGTCCCGCCTCACGCTCCTTCATCAGGAAATCGAGCATGCCATTGTTGATGTAACGCTCCTCAAACTCCTTCATCCCGTTGTCGCCCATACCGATGGCGTGCAGAAGCATATAATCGATATAGTCGGTCTGCAACTCCTTCAGGGAATTGCGATACATCTTCACCGAAGCTTCGTGACTCCAAGTGGAAGGAGCGAAGTTCGACAACTTGGTGGCGATGAAATATTTATTACGCGGATGGCGGGAAAGGGCGATGCCCGTGGCGTGTTCGGAACGGCCCTTGCAATAGGCGGGCGACGTGTCGAAATAATTGACACCGTGTGCAATGGCCGTATCCACCAAACGGTTCACAGCCTCCTGATCTATCTCGTCTGCCTTATCGCGCGCGCTGTCGCCCGTTATGGTCGGCCAACGCATGCAGCCGTAGCCCAAAAGCGACACCTTGTCGTGGGTCTTGGGATTTTCCCGATAGGTCATCTTGTCGGTGGGAATCGGCCCCGTAGCGGTTCCCTCCACGCTCAAAGCATCTTGTTTCCTGCACGAGGCCGCCAACGCGCCCCCGGCCACGGCGGCCGTGCCCAAGCCCATGCGCTTGAGAAATTCACGGCGGCTCATCGTATTCTCTTTTTTGTTCTTCGCTTTCATCTTCGTTCTGCTTTAGAGGGTGCGATGTATTTCGTTGCCTTCCACATAAATGGCACTGAAAGGCCGCGAGGGACAAAGGTTCTCGCAAGCGCCGCAGCCTATGCAACGTTCTTCGTTCACCACGGGAATCTTGGGCGAGAGCGGGTCGCCGGGCTCCGAGGGCATCATCTGAATGGCGCCCGAAGGACAATGCCGTGCGCAGTTACCGCATTCCACACCTTTGGTGAGGGGCAGACAGTTTTCTTTCACCCATACGGCCCGTCCGATTTGAATGGAAGTTTTCTGCGCCTTGTTGATGGGGTGGAACGCACCGGCGGGGCAGACTTCCGAACACTTGGTGCATTCGGGGCGGCAATAGCCTCTCTCATAAGACGATTCGGGCTGCATAAAGGTCTTGAGGTCGGAGGAGGGACGCAACACGCCGTTGGGACAGCTGGCCACGCAAAGCTGACAGCCCACGCAATGTCTTTCCATATGCCACAGCCCCACCGAGCCGGGAGGCACGATGCGGGTGTGGCGATGCGGCGCCTTTTTGTCGAGAATCACGGCCAGACCACCGTCTACGGTCTTTTCCTGCGCCTGTGCCAGCGCGCTTGTGCCCAAAGCCGCCGTAGCCACGAGGAAGTTGCGCCGTCCCTTGTCGGGGGCGGTGTCTTGAGCGGGTTTCTTTTCGGGGTGACTGAACGTTATGGCTTTTTCGTGACACTGGTCGATGCAATCCATGCAGCCCACGCAACGGCTATAGTCCACCACGTGGTTTTCAACATCGATGCACTGGGCCTTGCATTGGCGGGCGCACAAGCCACAGTTTACACATTTGCTTGTATTTATGATAGGCTTGAACCAAGCGAAGCGGGAGAGGAAACCCAGCACCGTGCCCACGGGACAAATCGTATTGCAATACAAACGACCCTTGCGCCAGGCCAGCACCGCCAAGACCACGAACAGCACGCAGGCGGTCACGAACAGCGCCACATTCCGAATCCAGATGTCGGTGCGGTGGAATGCGTAGCTGTCCGCACGCTCGGCGATGGCGGCCAACAGATTGTTGCCCCACGCCCACACGGGTGCGAAAAGGTTTTGGGCGATGATGCCATAGGTGCCGTAGGGAGCAAGAAGCGCCACCACCGACCCTATGCCGAAAATCACAGCCAACACAAACACACCCAACATAATGTAGCGCAAGATATTGTGCGCCTTCGCATAGCGGAGACGGAAACGGTGTTTCTTGCGGCGGGCGCTGAGCCGGTTGAAAATATCCTGAAACACACCCAGCGGACAGATCACCGAGCAATACACACGCCCGAAAAGCAGCGTGAGCAACACAAGGGCAATCACCACGCCCACATTCAACGCCAGAACGGCGGGAAAAAACTGGATTTTTGCCATCCACCCCCACCACGTCTGCGCAAAACCCGTAAAATCGAGAAACAGCAGCGTGATTCCGACAAAAAACACGAGGGCGAGAACAATCCGTATCTTTCGAAGCATCCCTGTATGGTTTTAATTATTCTTCAATCAAGTATTTTTCTATCATTTCTTCGGGGAAGGGGGCGGGGCGACGGCTTTCCATGTTAAAGTAATATCCTGTCTGCCAAGCGGTGGCGTATATCTTGTCGCCCTCCTCAATCACGAACTCGGCTTTCCAGCGGCCTTTGCGCGTGAGCCATATCCAGCACCGGCCCTGCGGCTTGCAACCGAAGGTAACGGGGTGTTTGTATTGGATATGCGTCTCTCCCAAAATGGGCGAGGAATGGCTTTTGAGCATTTCGGTGAGCGGAAAGTACTTGTCGAGGATAGCCATCCGCATATCCTCCAACCACTTGATATATACCGTATTGCTTATAATCTGCATATAATCCACATCGTAGGTGTGCACCACGATGGGCATCTCCACATACATCTTGCGCGATTCGTCCATAGCCATCACTTCTGCTTTACCGCGAATATACTATTTTTGAAATTAGCAGGGGTATTTTTTATGGAAAAGAAGGGTCTGGACGAGGCCTCGGGTGGCGAGGAAGGCGAGGAAGGCTGTCCATAGGGCGCGGTTGCCGCCGGCGGGCCACAGGAAATAGAGGCCGGCGAACACGGCCAACGCGATGAGCATGGTGAACACCAGTTGACGGGAAAGGGTGGTGCCGACAAACACGCCGTCCCACATAAAGGCCGCGAAACCCGCTATCGGCGTGAGTGCCGCCCACGGCAGGAAGCCGGCGGCAACCGCGCGTACCGCTACCCCGTCGGTGAGGAGGGCGATAATCGCGTTTCCGAAAAACAGATAGACGAGCGTGACCGAAACGGCGAGCCCCGCGCCCCACCTCATCACAATCCTGACGCATCTGCGCAAGGAGGGGAAATCGGCCGCACCGAGGAACTTGCCCGCAAGGGCTTCGGCACAGAAAGCGAAACCATCGGCCAAATAGGAGAAGAAGTAGAAAAACTGCATCAGAATGGTGTTGGCGGCCAAGACCACGGCCCCCTGCCCCGCCCCCGCCTTGGTGAACCACGTCGTCATCACAATAAAACACAGGCCCCGCAGCATCATATCCCGATTCACGACAAAAAACCGTTTGAGCGGCTTGGGCTCGAACACATCGCCTTGGGAAACGTGCGTCAGGCGGTATTTGCGCAGGAACAGAAGCCCCGCGCCGAGGCCCGCCCACTGCGCCGTGAGCGTCCCCACGGCCACGCCCGGAATCTGCCACCTGAGCCCTATCACCAATCCCAAACTTACCAATATATTAATAATATTTATAACAAGAGAAGTCCACATCAACATCCGCGAATTCTGCATGCCCAGAAACCAACCCGAAAGCGCATGGGTGGCCAAGACCGCAGGGGCTCCGTAAATCAGAATCTTGAAATATTGGCCGGCAAAAACAGCGGTTTCGGGATCGGCATCTATAATCTTCTGCATCAACCATAAAAGAGGATTTTGCAGAACCACGAGGGCAAATCCTATCAACACACCCACACCCAAAGAACGGTAGAGGGTGAGGGTCTGCTCGCGTATGTCGGCGGCTCCGTAGGCCTGTGCCGCCAAACCCGATGCACCAGTACGCAGAAAACCGAAAAGCCAGTAAATCATATTGAACATCATCCCACCCACGGCAATGGCACCGATATACACAGGGCTCCCCATATGTCCCGTAATGGCCGTATCGACCAAAGCCAGCACGGGCGTGGTGATGTTGGCCACAATGGCCGGTATCCCGATTCTAAGAATTTCCTTATTGAGCGACGACATAACTTTCAAGGCACGCTCAACCGCCTAAATGTTCCGCATGGCGGCGGCCACGAAAGCGATGAAGAGGGGGTGCGGGTTCTCGACGGTGCTTTTATATTCGGGGTGATATTGCACGCCCACGAAAAACGGGTGTGCGGGTATCTCCACCGCTTCCACACGGGTGATTTTCTTGCCCGAAGCGTCTTTTCCGACGTTCACGCCCGCCACTTTCATGCCCGCCTTCTCAAAATCTTTGATATAGTCGTTGTTGAGTTCGTAGCGGTGGCGGTGACGTTCGGAAATGGTCTGCGTGCCGTAGATTTCGGCCAAAAGACTGCCTTTCTTGAGCGTACAGGGATAGGCGCCCAATCGCATCGTGCCTCCCATATTCTTCACGTTCTTTTGGTTATCCATGATGTGGATGACAGGGTGATGCGTCCGGAGGTTCATTTCGGTGGAATCGGCGTCTTTCCAACCCAACACGTTGCGGGCGTATTCTATCACGCCGCACTGCATGCCCAGGCAGATGCCGAGGAAGGGAACGCGGCGGGTGCGGGCGTATTCGATGGCGGCGAGCTTGCCGGCGATGCCGCGTTTGCCGAACCCGGGCGCCACCAGAACGCCCTGACAATCGCCCAACATCTTCTCCACATTGGCTTTGTTGAGCTGTTCGGAATGCACCATCTTCACCTGCACCTTGCACGAATTCATGGCTCCCGCCTGCAAAAAGGCCTCTAAAATGGACTTGTAGGCATCGTGAAGCTCCACGTATTTGCCCACCAACGCAATCTTCACCTCGTGGCGCGGGTGCTCCAGCCTGCGCAGGAAAACCCGCCACAGCGTAAGGTTGGGTTTGCCGCCGTAGGGCAATTTGAGGGTGCGCAACACCTCGCGGTCGAGTCCTTCCTGCATCATCATCAACGGCACTTCGTAGATACTTTTGGCGTCGCGGCTCTCGATGACGCATTCGGGACGCACATTACAGAAAAGCGCCACTTTGTCGCGCGCACTACGGCTTAGGGGGTGCTCGGTGCGGCAGACAATCATGTCGGGCTGCAAGCCTTGTTCCAGCATCGTCTTCACCGAGTGCTGGGTGGGCTTGGTCTTGAGCTCGCCCGCCGCCGCCAGATAGGGCATATAGGTGAGGTGTATCACCATCACGTCTTCAGGACTTTCCCACGTAAGCTGACGCACGGCCTCGATATAGGGCAAGGATTCGATGTCGCCCACAGTACCACCTATTTCGGTGATTATCATATCGAATTTACCACCTTCGGCCAAGAGTTTGATGCGGCGTTTGATTTCGTCGGTGATATGGGGAACCACCTGCACGGTGCTGCCGAGATAGTCGCCGCGCCGTTCCTTTTCGATAATAGATTGATAGACACGCCCCGTTGTGACGTTATTGGCCTGAGAGGTGGGGATGTTGGTGAAGCGTTCGTAGTGTCCCAGGTCGAGGTCTGTTTCGGCGCCGTCTTCGGTTACGTAGCATTCGCCGTGTTCGTAAGGATTGAGCGTACCCGGGTCTATGTTGATGTAGGGGTCGAGTTTCTGAATGGTGGTCTTGTAGCCGCGCGAGAGCAACAGACGCGCCAAAGACGCGGATATGATGCCTTTTCCCAACGACGAGGCCACTCCGCCGGTAACGAAGATGAATTTTGTGGTATGCTTGTGCATGGGTTTATCCTTTTCCGAGCAACGAAGATACGGGTTTCGCCCCGAAAAAGGAAAAAAAACACTACCGCACGAACTTTCCCGAAAGGGTTGTGCCGGCGGCGGTGAGGCGATAGAGGTAGAGGCCGCGCGGCAGACGCGCCACCGACACGCTTCCCGCAGGTCTGTCCACCGTCATCACGCCCCGCCCCTGCGCATCAAACACCTCCAACCTATCAATCTTCACATCACCCACTATAACAAGACTTTGTTGCATAGCCTCGTACCGCACCACGGCGCACAAGACTTCGGACTGTTCCGTGCTTGTCTCTTCAGCGATATAGCAGGAATTGTATTGTTCATTTTGATATGTATATACTTGACCACGTTTTGTTTCCGCTTGTGTACACAAAAGTTCCGTTGCGGCGAAATCATCAACAAGATGTGCAGGGAAAAAGCCTCTTTTCAACGAACCTATGCCCTCCACCCAAATATCGGTTTCACCGCTTTCCGAAATCATCCGCAGGCATCTTCTTTTTGAGTTATTAATTTCCATGTAATACACACTGTCTGCCACCCATAAGGCATCACCCGCACACAACGCGCCTTCACCCTTCTCCAAACCGAAATCATAGAGCAACTCAGCTGTGTCGTTTTCGTTCTCCTTGAAATAAACCTGCAAAATGTCTTGATAGTACAAACCATACGGCTTTTCGTCCGAAAAATCTTCTCTTGTGGTGCAATAGGCTTGGATCCACTTCTTCCGTCCGTTTTCCTTAAAATACAATAATTCTGTGTGGCGGATATCGTTAACCTCCCGGCAGAGGACAGACCATTTTTGAACACTGTAGTCGTAGGAGAGGTGAGCAGGAACACGGCAGGTGTTATACTCGGGATTTCGGTATAGATTGCTGCCGTTTTCTTCCACGCACAATAAACTAGGTCTACCACCTGACATACGACTATGATTATACAGCATTCCCGCCGACAAAGAACCTATCCCTTCCACCCATATATCCTTTACCCTTTCGAAGGTTAAACTCTGCATGGCCAGACATTTCCGCCTCCGGGCTTCCTGTCCGAAAGTCGTCTCAAAGACGCTGTCCACTACATAATAATCCGGCAGATAGTTGTATGTCAAGACGGTATCACCTTTCTGTAGGCCGAAATCAAAATGAAGGTAAATACTGTCAAATTCGTTGAAACCGTAAATTTTCTGGCCGTCCTGCCGATACAGGAGAGGATTTCCATTGTCGTGGACAATACGTTTCCACACAAAACCCAAGGTATCCACCTCTCCATCTACTCTCATATTCTCGGACTCCCGAACGGTATACCCTGAATCCAAAAGATAAGGCCAACCCATCTCTATAACAGACCACGTTTTCCCCTCAGTAAAAAAATCCTCTTGTTGCGCGAGAGCCGTAATCTTTCTTATCGTATCGATTTCCAGTTCGAAATAGGTGTTGTTCAACAAGTCTATATGGGTGGACAATATGCCCTTTATTTCCACGCTGTCGCCCTCTTCGTAGTGAACACCTCCCGCTACCACATAGTCACTCCAAAGCCAGCCTATCTTCGACAAAACATATTGTTTCCCATTACATTGCAAACCCATAACCAAGCCTGGCATAACGGGAATTTCCGTCGCCGGATTGGGCATAAGAACCAATCTGCCTGTATACGTGCCGGAGATTTTTTCCGGAAAGAAAGAGGATAATATCTTGATTTTCTCGATTTCAAAAGCGGAAAATGTAACCATGTTGTCATCTACAAGCGTATGGAGATGCCCCAAAATTTCCACACTGTCGCCTATCGAACAGACCTGTTCCACCACTTCGAAATTCCCATTTCCGAAAAGAGGAACGCTGTCGTTTGTAAGCACATACACTATGGAACCCGCTTTCAGTCCAAAAATGGCATAAGGCGCACCCTCCCCTATTTCCCCTTGTATGTAAAAATCCGGAACATAAACAATCTTTCCGCAAAGATTGCCTGTTTCATACTTACTTATAGACTGTACACCCAGCATAAGAAATTCCTCATAGACATCATCCACTTCGTTATATACCAGACCGCTCACCTCCACAGAATCACCTATCGCATACGACTTGCCGCCAAAGGTAAAAGACTCGAAATTTATATGTACGGGAGCCAAGGTATAGGTAATGGTATCCACCTTTAAGCCAAAAGTACTTTTTCCTTCTGTATAAAGTGAAAGTGGTGCAGGAACGGAAACGATTTTGCCTCGAAAAGTACCCGTGTCATAGTGAATATAGCAGTTTTTGTATGTCGGATTCTGATAACACATATTGCCATTGTCCGAATAGCAAAGGAGTTCGTTTATAACACCTACCGCCATCCAAAGATACCCCCATGAAATACCATAGTGGAGCGGGCCTATTTTTTCCACCCATATGTCGGCCCCGTGATGACGGGCATCGCGAACGGCAAGGTAGCGCAAGGGAGTATCGCCGCCCGGCAAAATGGTATCGCCCACTTTCTCCACAACAAAAATAGGAGGCACCCACGGCCAGTCCGTAACGAGAGTATCGCCGGGACGCAGGGAAAAGTCGCAAAGCACATGTTCTTTCTGGGTGGTGTAATCGTAGAGATACAGGCGTTTTTCATCCTCCCGCAGTCCCCACGGGCATGGCTTTTCCTCCGCCGTATCCACTTTCTCCCTGCAAAGCACTTTCTTATACGTTTGCGCCTCGATAACCGTATCCGTCCCCAAAGTGTAGAAACTCGTTACACCCAACGCACTCGGATATCCGTCTATATGATAAAAATTCCACTGCCCGCCGTCCCTCACCACATTAGGACGGGTTTGTGCTTGAATCTTTATAGACAAAAATAAAATGATGAAACACAATAATGCGTTTTTTACTTGCATATCCTTTATTTTACTTTAACAATCCCGTCCAACCATTTCATCGTGGCACCTTTATCAACTTCTATGGATCATTATTCTCTCGTGTCAAAACAGAACCATTCTTGATTTCTACATGACCACCCGAAATTACATGTTTTTTTTATGGTTTTGGGCTAAAATTATTTATAATCTCCAAATATACAAAAAAATCGGACTCCGGCACAAGGGCACGAAGTCCGATACAAACGAAATTATGAAAAAACCTTATTCCCCGAGGAAGGTCTTGAGGTGTTTGCTGCGGGCGGAACTTTTGAGGCGGCGGATGGCCTTTTCCTTAATCTGACGCACACGTTCGCGGGTGAGGTCGAATTTGGCGGCGATTTCGTCGAGGGTGAGGCCATGATGCCCGCCTATGCCGTAGAAAAGGTTGAGCACATCGCGTTCCTTCTCGGTGAGGGTGGCCAAGGCCCGTTCGATTTCGCGCGAAAGCGATTCCTTCATCAAAGACTGGTCGGTGGCGGGAGCGTCCTCATTGATGTAGACATCGATGAAATTGGTCTCCTCGTCCTGCACCAAAGGCGCGTCCATCGACACATAGCGCGTGGTGATGTTCAACACCTCCGAAATCTTTTCCTTGGGCATATCCAGGCTCTCCGCCAATTCGTCGATGGAGGGCGGACGCTCGTATTTCTGTTCCAGACGCGATGATTCCTTCTTGATTTTGTTGAGCGAACCCACCTGATTGAGGGGCAGGCGCACGATACGCGACTGTTCGGCCAAAGCCTGCAGGATGGACTGACGGATCCACCATACGGCATAGGAAATGAACTTGAAGCCACGGGTTTCGTCGAAACGCTTGGCGGCCTTGATAAGACCGAGGTTGCCTTCGTTGATAAGGTCGGGCAGGCTCAAGCCTTGGTTTTGATATTGTTTTGCCACCGAAACCACGAAGCGGAGGTTGGATTTGACCAATTTGTCGAGGGCCTTGGTGTCGCCCATACGGATAAGACCAGCCAGACGCACTTCTTCTTCGGCCGAAATAAGTTCTTCTTTGCCAATATCCTGCAAATACTTGTCGAGCGAAGCGGTTTCGCGGTTGGTGATGGATTTCGAAATCTTTAACTGACGCATTGTTTTGTTTTTTTGTGACCCGTNCCGGGTTTTGCCCNATGTGGGACTATATTATACGCAAAAACCGAAAAATGTTTCAATTTCCGAGTTATTGCGTTTGAAAATGTCAAAACTTCCGAGTTATTGCGTTTGAAAATGTCAAAACTTCCGAGTTATTGCGTTTGAGAAGATTTTTTGCACTATATTTGCATTCTCAAAAGNAAATGTAATATGGTGGATAAAAGAATTATAGAGCAGGTGCTATCCGAACAGAAGGAAGAATGGACGGCCTTGGACAATATAAAGTTGTGTTCACGGAAGGAAGAAGGGCTTGTCGATTTGGAAAGCAACTTGGCGCAGGTGATTATCGGCGTGCGACGGAGCGGAAAATCCACNCTGTGTTACAACGTGCTCAAACCCCATCGGAATGAGCTTGCCTACGTGAATTTCGATGATGAACGTTTTCAGNAACTCACAAGCAACGATTTGAATACGGTTCTTGAAGTCCTCTACAAAACCTATGGCGATTTCAAGTATCTGTTTCTCGATGAAATTCAAAATATCGAGGGTTGGCAATTGTTTGTGAACCGATTNTTGCGCCTGCATCTGCATATCGTGATAACAGGCTCCAATGCCAAATTGTTAAGCGGAGAACTTGCCACACACCTTACCGGACGCAACGAACAGATAGAACTNTTCCCTTTTTCCTTCGCCGAATTTTGCGAAGCGAAAAGCGTTGACACACAGTCGAAAACNACCAAGNCCGAAGCGATGCGGCGCGCGGCCTTCGATGAATATCTCAAACAGGGCGGATTTCCCGAACTGCTGTATAAAAAGAGTAAAGTCCGCTATATAGACAATTTGGTTTCCAGTATTTTGCAGCGCGACATCGAGCAACGCTACGCCATAAAGTACCGCGAGGCGTTTGAACAGTTGGCGCACCATTTGCTGAATATCGCCCCGGTGACCGTGGTGGAAAGCGAATTGGCGTCCATTGTCGGATTAAAGTCAAGCCATACGGTGAGCAACTATGTGGCATTCTTGAAACAAGCCTATCTGTTGTCTGGATTGAGGCGATATTCGGTCAAAAGTCGTCAGCGTATAAGGGGGGAAAAGGTATATCCCATCGATGTGGCTTTGATGGATAGCCGTGTGGATGCCTTGGTCGGGGAAAATCTCGGCTGGCGGTTGGAAACGGTTGTTTACATCGATCTGCTGCGCCGCACCCGTCCTACGGAGCGCAACCTATACTATTACAAGAGTGCGGACGGATACGAGGCGGATTTTATGGTATGCAAGGCCAACCGCGTGGAAGCGATATATCAGGTTTGCTATGATATAAGCAAGGAAAAGACACGCAAACGTGAATTGCGCGGATTGTTGGCAGCCTCCAAGGAAACGGGCTGCAACAACCTTTACCTTATCACCGATTTTCAACGGGAAGAAGTGGAGATGGACGGCAAAACGATACACATCATCCCCGCCTACGAGTGGTTGTTGGAATAGTCGCGATTTATTCGGTAACTACGCGCCAAAGGCCTTTCTTGTCCGAGCCTTCGCGTAAAACAAGGCCTTGTTGACGCAGGAGGGTTAAATCTCTCCTGATTGTCTTTTCGTTCACATTCAGTTGGAAAGCCAACTCGACCAACGTGAGGGAAGGATTTTCCCGCAACAGGCTCAAGATTTCCTTTTGACGGGAGGATAAATTTACATGGACATTTACATGGACATTTACATGGACATCCTGTTGGTTCCCTCTCTTGAAATTGTTGATACTCTGAGTTAAAAAATACTGCAATTCCGAAAACATAAAATCGCAGAAAATATCTTCGTTCTCCTCTTCCCTCGCTCTGCTTAAAGATTCTATATAATTGGCCTTGTGTTCCTTGTATACAATCGTGGGAATCAGTCCGTTTTCCCATTGCAATTGGTTCATCAGCAAACGGCTCATGCGGCCGTTGCCGTCCGCCCACGGATGTATGCTCACCAAACGGAAATGGGCGCGAAACGACAAATCATAGGCGTCTATCTTGTCGTTCCCTATATTCTTCCGTTCCGCATTCAACCAATCGCAAAACGCATCCAACCTACCCGGCACCTTTTGGTAATTCAAATACGAAGGGCCTTGTATGCCGGCACTTACGTTCAGCAACCGCAAATCTCCCCGGGAAGCGTCAAAATCACCCACAGGCGTTTTGTATTGCGATCCCGTGTTTTTCATCACCATAGCCGACAGTCCGCACAACAACTGTTTTGTAATGGGTTCTTGGGTTTGGGCATATTTAAGGCTCTGCTCGTAGGCCGCCTTCAAGTCTAAATTCATGAATTGCTCCATCATGGAGCGCCCCGATGCGGAAATGCCCTCGTCGAAAAGCAGTTGGTTTTCTATCTCGGTGACGGTGGAACCCTCTATGGCCGTGGAGTGCGTAATGATACTATACAGATAGAACTTCTGATAGTCTATCTGTTCTCCTATTTCCAAACGCTTGAATTCGTCAAGCAGGGCAAGTATTTCGCGTCTCCGTGCGGGCATAATGCACAAAGGTATCACTTTCAACCTAATGAACAAAAAAGGGGGAATATTGAATTTGCAACGGGGTTGCAGTGGTTCTTTCTTATCTTTGTTGGCATGAAACGATTTTTTATACTCTCTCTATCGCTCGGTGCGGTGGTTTTCGCCGCAACGGGCTGCGGGCCGAAGCACTCGCACGAAACGCATACCTCCGAACCGCAAGAGGCTCCGCACAAAGCCAATACCGTGATTTTTCACGATGAACAGGCGCAGATGACCGATTTTGCACTCGAACCGGTCCGTCTCGAAAAAGTGGGGACGCTGATTGTTTCGGCGGCGCAAATCCAATCCACACCGGGCAACGACCGGGACGTTATCGCCAAAGCCTCCGGCATTGTGGTCTTTCATCAACGCGACCTCACCGTGGGCCAAGTGGTGAAAAAAGACGAAAACCTGTTCTCGCTGGAATGTGGAGGNATGATGGAAAACAATATTCATCAATATTATACGGAAACGATGAACGCCTACGAACAGGCGCAGGCCGAATATCAGCGCAAAAAGGAGCTGGCCGAGAAACAAATCGTGTCGGAATCGGAGTTGCTGCAAGCCAAGACCGACTACGAGAACGCTTTGGCCAAATACCGCCACTTGCGCAAGAATTTTTCGGGGGGACGTCAGGTTGTCAAGTCGCCCATTAACGGATATATCCAGCAGATAGAGGTGAAGAACGGCCAGTTCGTGCAGGCGGGCGAGCCCATGCTCACCGTGAGCACCAATCGCAAACTGTTGTTGCAGGCCGACCTTCCCGCCAAATATCACGCATCCTTGAAACATATCATGGAGGTGAACATCCGTCAGATGAATTCCGAGCGCACCTATTCGCTCGAAGAACTGCACGGACGGCTGGTTTCCTATGGAAAGAGCGTGGAGAAGAACAATCCTTTGATTCCTGTTATCTTTGAGATAGATAATGTGATAGATGTATTGCCGGGCACGTTTGTGAACCTTTACCTCAAGACGGGGGGCGAAAATCCGCGTCTGAGCGTGGCCAACGAAGCGGTGGTGGAGGAAATGGGAAATTATTTCGTATTCGTGCAGGTGGAGCCCGAAACCTACGAGAAACGGGAGGTGGTGACGGGGGCTTCCGACGGTTTCCGCACCGAAATCCTGAAGGGTTTGCGCGAAGGGGAAAAGGTGGTGAGCCGGGGGGCGAGAATCTTGCTGTTGTCGCAATCCGCATCGAGTGTGGATCCTCATGCGGGACACGTTCATTAATTAGCACGTATCGGATATGCTGAACAAGATAATATACTGGTCTTTAAAGAATAAGTTTCTCGTTCTTCTCGGGGTGGCGGTGTTGTTGGCGGGCGGCGTATATGCTATCCGTCATTTGGATATCGATGTGTTTCCCGACCTCACCGCGCCCACCGTGGCCGTGGTGACCGATGCCGAGAACATGGCCACCGAGGAGGTGGAGCGTTTGGTTACTTTTCCTATCGAAACCGCCATGAACGGGGCCACGCATGTGAGGCGGGTGCGCTCGTCGTCGTTGGCGGGGGCGTCTTTCGTTTGGGTTGAATTCGACTGGGGCACAGATATTTACAAAGCACGCCAAATTGTGAGCGAAAAGCTGGTGGCCCTCGAAGGCAGCCTGCCGCAAGACATCACGCCCGTTTTGGCTCCGCAAAGCAGCGTGATGGGCGAAATCCTCTTTGTGGCGCTCGAAGCCGATTCCACCGACATGATGGAGCTGCGCACCTTGGCCGATTGGGTCATCAAACCCGCTATCTTGGCAACGGGGGGCGTGAGCCAGGTGACGGTGATGGGCGGCGACTACAAACAATATCAGATGTTGGCCGACCCCGTGCTGATGAACGCCTACGGGGTGACGCTGGAAGATGTGGCCGAGACCACCGCCACGATGAGCCTCAATTCCTCGGGCGGGGTTTTGCGGCAATACGACAACGAATATGCGGTGCGGGGCATGGCCCGCACGCATCAGACCGAAGAATTGGGAAGGAGCCTGATAAAAGTTTCCGAAGAGGGCGTGCCCGTAACCCTGGACGATGTGGGGGAGGTGCGCGTTGGGAGTGCAGTCAAGATGGGATACGCCTCTCTTAACGCGCACCCCGCTGTTTTGCTTTCGGTGTCCAAACAGCCCAATGTCAACACCTTGCAGGTAACGCGCGATATTTTGCAGACCCTTGCGCAACTCCAGCCCAATCTGCCCGAAGACATACACCTCAACACCGAAGTGTTCCGTCAGGCCGACTTTATCGAGGCATCGGTGAACAACGTGGGACGCAGTTTGTTGGAGGGTTCGTTTTTCGTCATCATCATCCTGTTGCTTTTCTTGGGAAGTTTCCGCTCCACGCTCATTTCCGTGGTGGCCATTCCCCTTTCCCTGTTCGGCACCGTGCTTGTGCTTTATCTCACAGGTCAGAATATCAATACAATGACCTTGGGCGGAATGTGCATCGCCATAGGTAGCTTGGTGGACGACGCCATCATAGACGTGGAAAACGTCTACAAGAAACTGCGCCGCAACCACGCCCTGCCTCCCGAACAACGCCAAAGCGTCTTTCAGGCCGTGTACGAAGGCTCCACCGAAATCCGCGCCTCCATTCTCAACGCCACCTTCATCATCATTGTGGCTTTCACGCCCTTGTTTTTCCTGAGCGGCATGGAAGGACGCATGCTCAAACCCCTCGGCTTGGCCTATATCATCTCGCTGCTGATGTCGCTTTTGGTGGCCATGACCGTTACGCCCCTGCTCTGCAAGACCCTTTTGGGAAATGATCGCTATCTTTCACGCAATCAAAATGAAAAATGGCTTTCGCGGAACCTGAACCGTCTCTACGGACGCAGTTTGGAAAAGGCTTTGAACCATAAGAAATGGACGATTGGGATAGCCGTGGTGGCGTTTGTGGCCGCCGTGGGCGCTTACTTTACGTTGGGACACAGTTTCCTGCCCGACTTCAACGAGGGTTCGCTCACCATTTCGGCGGTATCGAAACCTGGGCTTTCGCTCGACCTCAACAACAAGATAGGCAACACTTTGGAAGAACAGTTGTTGAGCATAGACGAGGTGGTCTGCACCTCGCGGCGCACGGGACGCGGTGAGTTGGACGAACATTCGCAGGCCACGAACAGCGCCGAAATCGAGGTGAAATTCGAGCTCAAGAACCGCAGCAAGGACGCTTTTCTGGAGGAGGTGCGGCATAAACTCGCCGAGGTGCCAGGCGTGGTGACGTCGGTGGGGCAGCCTTTGGGGCATCGCATCGACCATATCCTTTCGGGCACGCAGGCGGCGGTGGCCATCAAGGTGTTCGGCCCCGACCTGAGCCGTCTGTACGCACTCGGCAATCAAATTCAGGCCGAAATCGCCGATGTGCCGGGTGTGGTGGACCTCAACGTGGAGCAACAGACCCTTACACCGCAGTTGCAGATCCGCGCCAACCGCGCCATGCTGGCGCGTCACGGCATCACCGTGGCCCAATTCAACCGCTTTGTGAAACTTGCCTTTTCGGGCGCGAAAGTGGGCGATATTTACGAGGGACAACGGCGTTTCGACTTGGTGGTGCGGCTTAGGCCGCCCTATACGGAAAGTATGGAAGGCATTTCCAATTCGCTGATTACCACTACTTCGGGTGCGAAAGTTCCTTTGAGCGAAGTGGCCGAAATTGTTTCCACGGGCGGGCCTTGCAGCGTGAGCCGCGAGAATGTGCAGCGCAAGTTGGTGGTTTCTTGCAATGTGGCGGGGCGCGACGTGCAGAGCGTGGTGGATGAAATCCGGCAGAGGATTTCCCGAAACATCCCGTTGGGAGAGGATTACCGCATCACCTACGGGGGACAGTTCGAAAGCGCGCAATCGGCCTCGCGCACGCTCACGGGGGTTTTCATCGTGGCCTTGTTTATTATTTTCTGCTTGTTATACAGCGAATTCCGTCGCGTCGATTTGAGCGCGTTGATTTTGGTGAACCTGCCGTTGGCGCTTATCGGCGGGGTGTTCGCCATTTTCTTCTCGTCGAAGGTGGTGAGCATTCCGTCGATTATCGGCTTCATCACGCTCTTCGGCATCGCCATCCGCAACGGAATCCTGCTGGTGAGCGAATATCAGCGGAAAACGGAAAAAGCGGGAGAAAACGGGGAAAATCTGCGGGAAATCGTGAAGACAGGTTCGGTGAACCGACTCAATCCCATTCTCATGACGGCCCTCACGGCGGCGTTGGCGCTCATCCCTCTCATCCTCAACGGCGACAAAAGCGGAAACGAAATACAAAGTCCTATGGCAATGGTGGTCTTGGGTGGGCTTCTCACCTCTACGTTATTGAATATCTATGTGGTGCCTATTCTCTACGAGGCTTACGGACAACGGCGACGGAAATGGAAACGGACCGGGGTTTCGAAAATGTGCGTGACGGGAATGATTTTCGTCTGTGCCGGGTTGGGTGTCTTGCGGGCCCAAAATCTTTCCACCGACAACTACATGGAAGTGCTGGACTATATCCATCAGCACAGCCCGGCCCTGCAGGCCGACCGCCTTCAGATGCAGGCCGACGTGAAAGGCCACCATACGGATTTGGTTCCCTCCGACCCCGATTTTCTCTTCGGCTATGCGTTTGTGGGGGCGGAAAGGCACCGCCGCGTGGACTTCGAGGCTTCGCAAAGCTTTGATTTTCCGTCGGTCTACCTGTATAAAGCGCGCACAGCCCGTTGGTCGGACAGCGCGGCGGTGTACGATTTCGCACACCGCAGGGCCCTGCTGATGATGGAGGCCGAAAACCTCTGCATGGAAATGATTTACATCAATTCCCTGTTGAAATATTCGTTTGAGGAACGGATGCGGACCGCCTACGACCTCTCCCACTCCACCGAAATGCAACTCGAGAAGGGACAGGTATCTATCATAGACCGTAACAAAGCGATGATGAATCTGTTGCAGATGAAAAAGAACTTCGCCGACCTCAAGGCGCGGCAAGGCGAAATCGCCGCCTCGCTCAAACGGCTCACCGGCGGAGAGGAAGTTTCGCTGACGCAAGACCTCTTCCCGCAATTCCTTCTGCCCGAGGATTTTGAAACTTTCTTCACCCGCATCACCGCCGACAATCCGTTTCTGTTGCAGGCCAAGAGCGCCGCAAGCGCGGCCGAACAGAACCTCAAGGCGAATGTGGCCGAATCTTTCCCCTCGTTCACCGTGGGCTATAAAACCGAAGATGTATTTGAACCACAAGATGTTCTGCACGGCTTCTACATCGGTATGAACGTTCCCCTGTGGGCCAACAAGAACCATGTGAAGCAGGCAAAATTAGAGGCGCAGGCCGCGCAGAGCCGCGAACAGGACGCGAAAAACGAGCTTCGGGCGCGTCTGGAAACGCTCTACCGCAAAGTGGCCGAGCTCTACCCCGTGGTGCAGGAATATCGGCAGAACATCTCCGCACTCAATAACCTGCCCTACTTGGAAGAGGCCTTGAAAAGCGGCGAATTTTCCCTGTTGTTCTATATAGACGAGCTTCAATATCAATTCGATGTGATAGACTCCTATCTGCAATCCGAAAGAGACTTGGCGCAGACGTGGAGCGAGCTCAAATGGCTCTCCGGCTGGAAGGAATAACCTCCGCCATCTACTTTGTGATGCCTCTTTCGGTGAGGGCTTTTTGGTAGGCGCGGGCGTTGGCGCGATGATGGGCGTAGTCGGCGGCGAAACTGTGATAGCCGCAGAAATCGGCGCGGGCGCAGAAATAGAGATAGTTCGTGGGTTTATTCTGCAAGACGGCATCGAGAGAGGACACCGAGGGCGTGCAGATGGGGCCCGGTGGCAATCCCTTGTTTTTGTAGGTGTTGTAGGGCGAATCGGCCTGCAGATGCTCTTTGAGGATACGGCGCAGGGCAAAGTCGCCCACCGCGTATTTCACGGTAGGGTCGGCCTGCAGCAACATCCCCTTGCGCAAGCGGTTCATATAGACGGAAGCAATGTCGGGACGCTCGTCGGTCTTGAGGGTCTCTTCTTCCACAATCGAAGCCAACGTGCTCACCTGCACCCGATTGAGTTTAATGGCATAGGCTTGTCCCTTGCGAAAGTCGTTCCAGAATTTGTTTTGCTCGCCGTACATACGGCGGAAAAAACCCTCCGCATCGGTATTCCAATAGAAGTAGTAGGTATTGGGAATAAAGACGGCCAACACCGTGCGTGTGTCGAAAGGTTGGGTGGGTGCGTCCGTCGAGGCGTCTTCGGAAAGGGGATATTGAAAGGAGGCGAGATAGGCGCTGTCGGAAAGCAGCGTGGCGAGGGATGCCGAATCGGCTTCTATCTGTTTGGAAATCACGCCGGCAAGTTGCGCCACCGTGCGCACTTTGTTGAACGTCACCTTCACCTGATCCTGATGCCCGCGGCGAAGCTTCTCCACGACTTGACGGGCGGTCATGCCGCGTTGCAATACATAACGGCCCGGCAACACCCGTTCCGGATAGGATTTGGCTCTCGACAAAATATTGAAGTTGAGCATCTTGATGTTTCCGCTTTGACGCAAGCTGTCTTGCACGGCCTTGTAGGAGGAACCCGTGGAAATGAAGATTTCGGTGCGGTTCCTCACGGCCGAACCCATGCCGACCGAGGCCACGAGGCACATCAGGGCGAAAACCAACACCGCCGCCCCGTAGAGCGAGATTTTGAGTTTCCTGCTGAATTTCTTTTTCCTTCTTCCGTAATAGGTGGGCTTCTTTCTCATGGATCTATCGAATTTCCATACCCACACGCGCATCGGCGGCAGGCTCCACAAAATGCAGTTTTCCGTCGGGGTTCTGACTCATCAGAATCATGCCGTGCGACTCTATGCCCTTGAGCGGCTTCGGCTCCAAGTTGGCCAACAGACACACTTTGCGCCCCACTACCTCTTCGGGCTTGAAACTTTCGGCTATTCCGCTCACCACCACACGTTTATCCATACCCGTGTTCAAGGTGAGCTTCATGAGTTTCTTGGTCTTGGGCACCAATTCGGCCTCCAGCACCTCCGCCACGCGGATATCCATTTTGGCGAAATCGTCGTAGGAAACCGCCGCTTTCTGCGGTTCCACATTCACCGGAGCCGAAGCCGCAGCCGCCTCAAGATTGGCTTTTTTAATAGCTTCCAGTCTGTCAATCTGTTTCTGCACCGCCTCGTCCTCAATCTTCTCAAAGAGAAGNTCGGCGGGATGGAGTTGATGCCCCTCTTGCAACAAAACGTCGCGCTCGGCATCGTCCCACTTCAAAGGCGTTATATTCAAAATCTTATAAAGATGTTCGGAGGTGAAGGGCAGGAANGGTTCGCCCAGCACGGCCAAATGCGCGGCAATCTGCAGGGANATGTTCAACACGGTTTCCACGCGGGCGGGGTCGGTCTTGAACTGCTTCCACGGCTCGTTGTCGGTGAGGTATTTGTTGCCCAGACGCGCCANGTTCATCAGTTCGTTCAAGGCTTCGCGGAAACGGTAGGCCTCCACGCTCTGCGCGATGCGGGNGGGAAAAGCCTGCATTTCNTCCAANACCGCCTTGTCGGCCTCGGTGAGAGCGCCCCGGGCGGGTACCTTGCCTTCGAAATACTTGTGCGTGAGCACCACGGTGCGGTTCACGAAATTGCCGTAAATGGCCAGCAATTCGTTGTTGTTGCGCGCCTGAAAGTCCTTCCANGTGAAATCGTTGTCNTTCGATTCGGGCGCNTTGGCCGTGAGCACGTAGCGCANCACGTCCTGCTTGCCCGGAAAGTCGGCCAGATATTCGTGCAGCCACACCGCCCAGTTGCGCGAAGTGGAGATTTTGTCGCCCTCNAGGTTCAGGAATTCGTTGGCNGGCACATTGTCGGGCAAAACGTAGCCTTCGTGGGCACGGAGCATGCAGGGGAANATGATGCAGTGGAACACGATATTGTCCTTGCCGATGAAGTGNACAAGCTTGGTATCCTTGTCTTTCCAATATTTTTCCCACGCATCGGGCAAGAGTTCCTTGGTGGCCGAGATATAGCCGATGGGCGCGTCGAACCACACGTAGAGCACCTTGCCTTCGGTATCGGGCAGAGGCAGAGGCACGCCCCAGTCCAAATCGCGCGTCACGGCACGGGGTTGCAGACCGCCGTCTATCCACGACTTGCACTGCCCGTAGACATTGGTGCGCCAATCGTCTTTATGCCCTTGCAAAATCCACTCCCTCAAAAAGTTTTCGTATTGGTCGAGAGGAAGATACCAATGTTTGGTTTCTTTCTTGACGGGCGCGTTGCCGCTGATGGCGCTCTTGGGATTGAGCAATTCGTCGGGGCTGAGCGAGGAGCCGCATTTCTCGCACTGGTCGCCGTAGGCTCCCTCCGCGCCGCATTTGGGGCAGGTGCCGGTAATGTAGCGGTCGGCCAGGAACTGCTTGTTTTCCTCGTCGTAATACTGCATGGAGGTCTTTTCCAAGAAACAGCCCTTGTCGTAGAGGGTCTTGAAGAAGTCGGAGGCCGTTTTGGCATGCATGGGCGAGGAAGTGCGCGAATAGATGTCGAACGATATGCCGAATTCCTTGAAAGAATCGCGGATAAGGGTGTGATAGTGGTCGACGATAGCCTGCGGGGTGGTGTTCTGTTTGCGCGCCTTGATGGTGATGGGAACGCCGTGTTCGTCGCTGCCGCCGATAAAAATTACGTCGCGGCCCCGGCTGCGGAGGTAGCGCACATAGATGTCGGCCGGCACATAAACGCCCGCCAGGTGGCCGATATGCACGGGCCCGTTGGCGTAGGGAAGCGCAGAAGTGACCGTGTAACGTTGAGGGTAGCCGTCTGCGTAATTATCAACTCTTTGCTGTTGAGAAATCATGGAATGCTCAGTTTTTACGGGTATTTTTTCAAATAATTTTGCAAAGATATAACAAACAGACTTAAGAGTAAAGGGGTTTTTGTATGGCGAAAAGACGTTTTTTTCCAGTGGTGCTGCTTTTGGCGGTAGGCGTGAGCCTGCTTACACCTCTGCCGTGGATTACCGCGCAGAGCGTGCGTTACGACGAGGTGCCCATGATTTACGAGTTGCAGGATTTCAGCGCCGACGTGCAGTTGCGCAACTATGCCGATTCGTGCAAGGCGGCGCAAATCGACGAGGTGTTGCGGGAAGCCTATCGGAGAGGGGCTTTCAGCGGACAGGTGCTTTATGCCGAAAGTGGAAAGGTAATTTACAGTGAATGTTTTGGTTTCTCGGATATCCGCACCCACCGCGACTCCATCTGCCCTCACAGCGCGTTTCAGCTCGCCTCCCTTTCCAAACCCTTCACGGCGGTGGCCGTGATGCAGCTCTACCAAAACGGCCAGCTCGACATTCATCAACCCGTCAAGACCTACCTCAAGGATTTTCCTTTCAACAACATCACCGTCAAAGACCTGCTGCAACACCGCTCGGGCCTCAAGAACTACATCTATATCGCCGACCGCTACTGGCCCAACAAGAAAAGACCCCTCGGCAACCGCGACATCAGCCCGCTTCTGGCGCAATACGGCCGCACCCTCGATTTCACGCCCGGCACGCGCTTCAAATACTGCAATTCCAACTATGCCTATCTGGCTCTTTTGGTGGAAGAAATATCGGGTATGACGTTTTCCGACTATTTCGACCAAAACATCGCCCAACCCTTGGGCATGACCCACACCTTTGTATACGATTGTCAGAATCCGCGCAGGGACAGCGTGGTGAACGGCTATTCCTACTCGCGCCGCACAGGTTTCTACAAGCGCTATCCCGACTATCTGGACGGCGTGGTGGGCGACAAAGGACTTTATTCCACCGCCGAAGACATCTTCCGCTTCGACCAAGCGCTCTACGACCCCAACTTCCTGGCCGACAGCATTCTCCAACTCATGTTCACGCCCTCCGAGGAACTCACGCCCAAACACAACGTCACCTACGGCATGGGCTTCCGCGTGCGGCAGGACACCTCGGGCTATCAGACCGTGTTCCACAACGGCTGGTGGAAAGGCTTCCGCACCTACTTCACCCACGACTACCACAGCGGCCGCACGCTCATCTGGCTCAACAACCGCAGCGACGTCACCATAAACCCCTATATTGAAAAGATTTTCGAGATTGCGGGCAGTTTCAACGGCGGCAGCGCGGGCGATGCCTATGCGGGCGGGGAAGACCGCCGCGAGCGGGAACTCAACGAACGCAGCGAAACCTACGGCTCGGACGAATAGCCTTCCATATTTATAGATACATAATGGTTTGCACAATATGAAAAATCCTCATACCGATACTTCCCGCAAAGTCCGCACCCGCTGGGGCATCGCCCTTCTGGTGACGGGTATAGTGTTCCTGCTCATTCTTTCTCTTTCGTTTTTGATGACGAAGGGGATTTTCTCCATGCCGGAATGGGAATGGCCGAAGCACGCTCCGTCTGAGGTCACCCCTATGCGGGAACGGCCTCAAATCGAAGTGCCCCACGCCACAAGTTCATCGGAACTCAAAGATTATTATAACAATAATCCCCGCGACAAAGTCCTGCCCCGCGATACTGCGGAGGAAGAGGACGACTACTACACACGCCCCGACGGTTCGGCCTGGGTGAAGGACAAGTCGAACGAGAACATTTTGGGCGACACCAAGAAAGGCGAGGGAAACTTTCAGGAAAAGGAACAGGCGAAGGCCGAGGCCGTTACCAACCGACCCCTGCACGTGGAATTTTGGGAAAGCCCCGTGAATTTCAAGGGCTATAAGATGAATGGCAACAACGTGATTCTCTATGGTATATCGCCCGACGATTCGCTGCGCTTCGAAAGGCGGCAAGACGGGGTTTGGATGTATCATTTCAACGAAAACGCCGTGTATCTGTTGGTGCCCACCACCGACGACAAGCCTTTCAACCGCATCAATTCCGAACCGGGTCTGGAGGTGAAGACCGTGAATTAAAGAGCCCGGCCATGCAGGAAATCCGTTTTTTCAAATATCAGGGGGCGGGCAACGACTTTGTGGTGCTCGACAACCGCAAGGGGGCGTTTTCTTCGCTCACGGAGAAGCAGATAGCGCGTCTCTGCCACCGCCGTTTCGGCATAGGCGCCGATGGCTTGATGAGGCTGGAGGAGGCGTCAACGGGGGCTTCTGCGCGTTTCAAAATGGATTTTTATAATTCGGACGGCAGGGCGGGTTCNATGTGCGGCAACGGAGGGCGTTGCATCTGCGCTTTCGCGCTTTCCTTGGGTTTGGTGAAGCGGGGTGAAAGCTTTTCTTTCGAGGCGCCCGACGGTCTGCACGAGGCTTGTATATGGGAAGGCGAAGACGGGGCGGAAACCGTAGCCTTGAAGATGCGGGATGTGGAGCGTTGGGAATTCGACGAGAAACGTCATATCTACTTGATAGATACGGGTTCACCTCACTATATCCGCTTTGTGGGGAACTGCGCCCAAGCCGATGTGGTGAACGAGGGAAAACGTATCCGCTATTCGGAGGAATTTCCCGCCGGCATCAATGTGGATTTTGTGGAGATTTTGAAGGAGGGGGATTTGTGGGTGCGCACCTATGAACGGGGCGTGGAGGACGAAACTTTTGCCTGCGGAACGGGCGTGACGGCCTCGGCACTTGCTTTCGCGCTCGAAAAGGATTGGGGTGACACTGGCGGCATACCGCATCACGATATAAAAATTCACACCCGGGGCGGCGACCTCCGCGTGGCTTTCGATAGGATGGCGGTGGCGGTCGAAGAGACCTGCACATTCCNCAATATCACNCTCACCGGCCCCGCCTGTAAAGTTTTTGAAGGTGTCTATCGTGGATAANAATTTCTTTCTGAGGGCTTTGGAGCCCGAAGACCTCAACNCCGTGTTCGAGGCCGAAAACCGACGCGAAGCCTTGCTTTCGGGAGAGTGCCGCATACCCTATTCCTACGCCTTTCTCAAACAGTATATCGAAAGTTCGCTCAAGGAAACCTTCTTGAGTTCGGGGCAATTAAGGCTCATGGTNTCNCGTTTTTCCGAGAGTGGCGNTTCTGCCCGTGAGGATGTGGGCATTGTCGATTTCTTTAACTACGATGCGTTCTGCGCCCGTGCCGAGATAGGCATTCTGCTCTACGACCATTCACGCTCTCAGGGACTTTCGCCGAAAATTCTCGATATGGCGCTCAATTACGCCCGAAACCAATTAAATTTGCATCAGCTTTACGCCGAAATCCTCGCCAACAACGCTCCCAGCCTCCACTTGTTTAGGGAGGCGGGATTNGAGCCGTGCGGCATCAAGAAAGACTGGTTCCGCGCCGGCGGCGAATGGATAGACGTGCATGGCTTTCAAAAACTGCTCTGACCCATGGAAAACACACGAAAAACCCGCGTGCGCTTTGCGCCCAGCCCCACCGGCCCGCTGCATATAGGCGGCGTGCGCACGGCTTTGTTCAACTACNTGTTTGCCAAGAAGAACGGCGGCGACTTCCTGCTGCGTATCGAAGACACCGACTCCAACCGCTTTGTGCCCGGAGCCGAAGAATATATCATCGAGGCTTTTCA
This sequence comes from bacterium, assembly GCA_014803485.1. Lineage (GTDB taxonomy): Bacteria > Bacteroidota > Bacteroidia > Bacteroidales > P3 > Pullibacteroides. Next base: position 30,905 of record JAAVBQ010000020.1, read on the forward strand.
ATGGCTCGGCCTGCCTTTCGACGAGGGCGTGGGCATAGGNGGCCCCCACGGCCCCTACCGCCAGAGCGANCGGCGCGACATCTACCGTCAATACGTGCAGCAACTCNTGGACGCGGGCAAGGCCTACTANGCTTTCGACACGCCGCAGGAATTAGAGGAAATGCGCAAGCGTCTGGAAGANAGANAAGTNNANCAGCCAGCAATACGATGCCTCCACGCGCATGGNNATGAAGAACTCNCTNNNNCTGCCCGNAGCCGAAGTAAAGGCGCTTNTGGATGCNNGAACGCCNTATGTGGTGCGCNTNAANNTNGANCCGGGGCGGCATGATTACNGTNAACGACATGATTCGCGGCGAAGTNACCGTCAATTCCGANATNNTNGACGANAAGGTGCTNTANAAGAGCGCCGACGANCTGCCNACCTANCANNTGGCCAANATNGTNGATGANCACCTNATGNANATCNCNCANGTGATNNGNGGNGANGANTGGCTTCCCTCGGCTCCGTTGCATGTNCTTCTCTATGAATATCTTGGGTGGAGCGACACCATGCCCCGTTTCGCGCATCTTCCCCTGNTGCTCAAGCCCGACGGCAACGGCAAGCTCAGCAAGNGGGACGGCGACCGNCTCGGTTTTCCCGTCTTTCCCTTGGAGTGGACCGACCCCAAGACGGGCGAGAAGAGCATGGGCTACCGCGANAGCGGCTACTATCCCGAAGCGGTGGTGAATATGCTGGCGTTCTTGGGTTGGAACCCNGGTACNGAGCAGGAAATCTTTTCGTTGAGCGAGCTTGTGGAGGCCTTCCAACTCGAAAAGGTGAGCAAGTCGGGCGCCAAGTTCAATCTTGAAAAGGCGCATTGGTTCAATCATCAATACTTGCAGAAGCAGAGCGATGCTTCCTTGGTGGGAAGTTTGCGCAAGCGTTTGGAAGAGAGCGATGTGAAGGGGGGATTGACGCGACGCGCCGACAGCTATTCCGATGCCGAACTCGAACAGATGGTGCATTTGGTGAAGGAGCGTCTGCATTTCCCGTCCGAACTGTGGAGCCAGCTCTACTATTTCTTCAACGCGCCCGCCGAATACGATGAAAAGGTGGTGAAGAAGCGTTGGACGGAAGATATGCCCGCCGTTCTCGGAACGTGGTGTGAAAATGCCCGCCATCTTGCCGAGGAGGGAAAATTCACGGCCGAGGCGCTCGAGCAGATGACGCAGTCGCTTATCGAAACGGGCGGCCTCAACACGGGAAAGGTGTATAACAGTATGCGTCTGAGTCTGGTAGGCACCGCCATCGGCCCGCATATCTTCGACATCATCCTCCTGCTTGGCAAGGACGAAACCCTCGCCCGCATCGAAGCCGCCTGCCAACGCATCGGCACTGGGGCGTAGGAGGTAATTAGATTGTGAAACAGAATATTACAACGAAATAATTAAGGATATGAAAACGAATTTATTGACCGTTTGGGCAAAACGTGCGGTTCCCGCATTGGCGTTGGCCGGATTGACACTGACCGCATGTGAAAAGGAAAACGACAAACCCATATACCGCGCCCCGTATGAAAAAGAATTACGGTTTAATGACAGCAATGCAGATTCCATCGATATGCCGATTGTTCAGAAATTTGCCCGTGATACCGCGTGCAAACATATTTACTTAACGGTAAAGGATGACAATAATTTTACAACACTTGATGCCGAAACAATTCGTCTTATCAGAGATGACCTGCAAAGCAAAATTGCAATTTCTAATAAAATTTCCGGTCGCGGTGATTTCTTCTTTGAAAAAGGTGTTGCTACTGTTGCGGACAGTATTTGGTTCGTTCAAAACGGTTGGACAATTCGCCAAATGGCAAACCACCGATAAACGCTTATGGGGTTGCTATACCCGACACACCGCCACCCGGCGGTGTTTTTTTTATTCCCTCACTCACGCGGCCGAACATGATGCCGAAGAAGAGTTTGGGGCCGAGGGGAAAGTCTTTCTGCNNGTGGGAGACGGNNAAAAGGCAGTCGGCCTTTATCACAAGCGCCAACTTGTCGGTGAGGGGAATATCGGTGCCGATATAAGGCGCTACGGCCATGAAACCGTATTTGCGGTAACTAACCTTNCCCTCGGTGACAAAATCGACGGGAGCGTCCTCAAAAAGCGTTATATGGCGCATACTGCCCCCTCCTATCACCGCCCCCGCGAACAGACGGAATTTAGGGAAAGGTATCACGCCCTCCACCAACACGCCGCCCCAGCCCACACTCGCGTGGCTCTTGTATCGGCCATAGTTGAGCCGCGTTACATAACCCTCGCCGCCCACGCGCAGATGCTTGCCGAAAGCCACTTTCAACGCGCCGCCCAAACCCACGGGCACGCCCGCCATTTTCTGTGAAAAAGTTTCCGAAGATCCGTTGGTAAAGACCACATTGCCGGCCGTGAGATAACCACTGTGCACCATCATTCCCCCCGTGAAGCCGCCATAGGCCATGGCTTTCTGCGGAACCTCGCCCGAGCCTGCATCCGCAGCCTTCACAACACCCACGCTTATAAAGAAATAAAGCGCGAGAACCGCGCTTCGCAAAATTCCGTCTTTCATAGTACCCCGGACGGGAATTGAACCCGTACGGCCTCATCGGCCACAGGATTTTAAGTCCTGCGTGTCTACCTATTCCACCACCGAGGCATCGGTAATTCCGCCGCCATTCGTGCGGCACGGAACCCCCTTTAAACAAAAAATCCCGATGTTATACAACGCCGGGATTTTCGAGCGGAAAACGAGGTTCGAACTCGCGACCTCAACCTTGGCAAGGTTGCGCTCTACCAGCTGAGCTACTTCCGCAGAATGGGACGGCAAAGATACGCAGTTTTTTTAAAAAACAAAAATTTTTATCGGTTTCCGCTATTTTTTTCGCCTCAAAAGCTTCTTGATTTCATCTAACTTATTGAGCGCCTGTATGGGAGTGAGTTTGTCGAGATCCAAATCCAAAATCTCGTCCCGGATTTTTTCGAGCAGCGGATCGTCGAGTTGGATGAAGCTGAGTTGATAGGGCTTATGTGTTTCTTTTTCAGTGGTTTCAACCCCATCTATACCCTCTTGGGAGGCCTTTTTGACCGCAGGAGATTTCGATACAGCTTCCGAGGCCGCCCCTTGCCCCGCTACATTCGCTCCATTTTCGCGTGTCTCTTCCAACATTTCGAGAATTTCGCGCGCCCGGTTCACCACATACTTCGGCATGCCGGCCATTTCGGCGACATGGATACCGAAGCTGTGTTCGGAACCTCCCTCCTCGAGNGTGCGCAGAAAAATCACGCGGTCGTCCACCTCCTTCACCTTGACGTGGAAGTTGCGGATATGGGGATAGTGGGCCGCCATTTGATTGAGCTCGTGATAATGGGTGGCGAACAGAACCTTGCAGCCTTTTCCGGGGGCTTCGTGGAGGTATTCGGCAATGGCGCGGGCGATGGAGATGCCGTCGTAGGTGCTGGTGCCCCGTCCGATTTCATCGAGAAGCACCAGGGAGCGTTCAGTTAAATTATTGATTATATTGGCGGTTTCGTTCATTTCGACCATGAACGTACTTTCGCCCGAAGCGATGTTGTCGCTGGCGCCTACCCGTGTGAATATTTTGTCGACCAAGCCTATACGTGCCGAAACCGCCGGCACGAAGCAGCCCGCCTGCGCCAGAAGCACAATCAGCGCCGTCTGCCGCAACACCGCCGACTTACCCGACATATTGGGGCCGGTAATCATCATAATGTGGCAGCCGTCTTTCGAAAAACGTATGTCGTTCGGCACGTATTCTTTCCCCGATTCCATATTTCTTTCGATAACGGGATGCCGCCCCTGCACAATCTCGAAATCGTAGCTGTCTTCCAATACGGGTCGGTGGTAGTTATACTCGCTCGACACACGTGAAAACGAATTGATAACGTCCATATAAGCGAGAGATTGCACCGTATTCTGAATACGTTTTATGTAGGTGCAGCACTCCCGCAAAACTTCTTGATAAAGCGTATTCTCGAGCTCCTCTATTTTCTGCTGGGCGTCCAGCACTTTTTCTTCGTAAGTACGCAGTTCCTGCGTGGTGTATCTTTCGCCCGTGGTGAGGGTCTGTTTACGTATCCATTCGGAGGGCACTTTGTCGCGGTTGGCGCGGGTCACCTCCATATAATAGCCGTAGACGTTGTTGAAGCCGAGCTTGAGGTTGGCGATGCCGCTTTGTTCGGTTTCTTTTTTCAGTAAATCAGCCAGATATTCTTTTCCCGAGAAGGCGATTTTGCGCAGTTCGTCGAGGTTGGCATCGGCACCCGGGGCAATCACATTGCCTTTGCTGAACACGGCGGGGGCCTCGGGATGAATCCAGGTGCCTATATACTGCGCCAGTTCGGGACAGGCGTCCAGGGAGGCGGCGCGTGTGGCGAAGGCCGAAGGTGCGGCGAAGGGGTGCGAGGCGACTTGTGCCACGGTTTCCAAGGCGTTCTTGAGCTGCAACAGTTCGCGCGGTTGCACGCGATAGGCGGCCACTTTCGATAAAAGTCTTTCCAAATCGCCCAAAGACGAGAATGTATCGGAAAGAAAGTCAGAATCTTCCGAGTGATTGGAGAGAAACTCCACGTCGTCGAGGCGGCGGTTTATAGCGCCGATCTCTTTTAACGGCATCGTCAGAAACCGCCGCAAAAGCCTGGCCCCCATAGGTGTACACGTCTTGTTGACCACCGCATAGAGCGAGTCCCGCCGGTTCCCGACCCCTTCGGAAAAGCCTCTGGACGAATCCAATACCTCGAGGTTGCGTAGCGTAAAGGCGTCCATCCACACATATTCGCTCTCCTCCACTTTCTGTATCGAGGCGATATGCGATATCTTTTCGTGCTTGCTTTCAGAAAGATAGTAGAGGCAGGACGCGGCGGCGGCCTGTGCGAGGGACAGATCTTCCACGCCGAAACCCTTGAGCGAATGTGTGCCGAAATGATTGAGCAGCGTTTCGCGGGCGAAAGCGGGTTTGAAAACCCAATCCTCGAACACCGTGATATAGTATCGGTTACCGAATTCCGCGCAGAACCCGTCGCGGTAGGCCTTGGGTATCACCACTTCCGCCGGCGCAAAATCGTCCATGAGTTTGCGGATATATTCCGCAGAACCTTCGGCCACATAAAATTCACCGGTACTGATGTCTAAAAAGGCCGCGCCCATACTCTGGGCCTTGGAAGCGCTGGAAGCGTTCACCTTGCCGGCATAGGCAAGCGGGCAAATTCCGCAGAGAAAATTATTCTTTCCTCTTTCCAACAACTTATCGTTGAGAGAAATACCGGGAGTGATGAGCTCGGTGACTCCCCTTTTCACCAATTTCTTGGTCAGCTTGGGGTCTTCCAACTGTTCGCAAATGGCCACTTTCTTGCCTGCCTTCACCAATTTGTGCAGATAGGAATCCAAGGCGTGATAGGGAATGCCCGCCAGTTCGACAAAGGTTCCACCGCCGCCGGCCTTGCGCGTAAGCACAATATCGAGGACCTTGGAGGTAAAGACGGCGTCCTGTCCGAAAGTTTCATAGAAGTCCCCCACCCGGAACAGCAGAATCGCATCGGGATGCTTCTGTTTGATCTCGGCGTATTGCCGCATCAAAGGGCTTTCGGCCTTGGCGGTGGCCGTGGACTTGGACGAAGATGTCTCTTTCTTGCTCACCATTCGTTTGCTTATTTATTCAACCACACCAAAAGTACGGAAATATCGGCAGGTGACACACCCGGAATGCGCGAAGCCTGTCCGAGGGTGGCCGGACGCAGGCGACCTAACTTTTCCCTCGCCTCAAACGAAAGCGATTTGATGGACGCGTAGTCGAAATCGGGTTTGAGCGGCAGATTTTCGTATTTGGAAAGGCGGGCGGCGTTCTCTTCCTCCTTTTTTATATAGGAATCGTACTTGATGGAGATTTCAACCTCCTCCCGCAATTCTTCGTAAAAAGCATTGTCGCGATACGTTTTTGTATAGTTTCTGAAGCCCTCGCTCATGGTTTCCAAATCTTCCAAAAACACCTGTGGACGTTGCAGGAGGGCCGATAGAGCCATTTTCTGTTCCAAAGGCGACGTACCCGATTTTTCCAAATGGGAGTTAGCTTCGGCAGGGGTGATTTTATGCGTTTCCAGATAATTTTTCCAGTGTCCGATATCGTGGTGTTTTAGCTCGAGGCGTTTCATACGTTTTTCGTCCGCAAGACCGAGTTGGTAAGAAAGGGGCGTGAGTCTTTCATCGGCATTGTCCTGCCGTAGAAGAATGCGGTGTTCGGCACGGGAGGTGAACATACGGTAGGGCTCGTCCACTCCCTTGGTGATAAGGTCGTCGATGAGTACACCTATATAGGCCTGCGAGCGGTTCAGGATGAAAGGTTCCTTGCCTTGTAGCTTGAGGTGGGCGTTGATGCCGGCCATGAACCCCTGCCCGGCCGCTTCTTCGTAGCCCGTGGTGCCGTTCACCTGTCCGGCTAAGTAGAGATACGGTATTTCTTTGCTCTCCAAAGTGGCGTGAAGTTGGAGCGGGTCGAAAAAATCGTACTCGATGGCATAGCCGGGGCGGAATACGTTTGCGTTCTCAAAACCCCGTATTTTGTGCAAGGCCGCCATTTGGACCTCTTCGGGGAGGGAAGATGAAAATCCGTTGAGATAATATTCGTGGCTGTCTCGTCCGCAAGGCTCCACAAAAAGTTGATGACGGTCCTTGTCGGCAAAGCGGTCTATCTTGTCTTCGATGGAGGGGCAGTAGCGGGGACCCCGTCCCTTGATGCGCCCCGCAAACATGGGCGACCTGTCGAAACCCGTGCGGAGAATATCGTGCACCTCGGTATCGGTGTAGGCGATATAGCAGGGCATCTGATTTTCCACTTTCGGGGTGTCGGTGAACGAGAATTTGGAGGGATGTTCGTCGCCCTCCTGCACGGGGAGTACCGAAAAATCTATCGTGCGGGCGTCCACACGCACCGGCGTGCCGGTCTTTAAACTCTGCACACGGATACCGCGCGCCTGCAACTGTTCGCTCAACCCATACGAAGCCGCCTCGCCGATTCGGCCTCCGGCATACGAATGTTCTCCGATATGAATTCTGCCGTTCAAGAAAGTGCCGCTTGTGAGAATAACCGCCCGTGAACGGATTTCGGCTCCGCTCATCGTCTTCACCCCTTGCAGGTTTTCGTGTTCGTCGAAAATCAATTCCGTTACGGTATCCTGCCGCAAATCCAAATTCGGCACCTGTTCCACCACGTGCCGCCACTCGGCCGAAAAACGCCACATATCGCATTGGGCGCGCGGGCTCCACATGGCCGGCCCCTTGGAACGGTTGAGCATACGGAACTGCAAAGTCGACCTATCGGTCACAATGCCCGAATAGCCGCCCATCGCATCAATCTCGCGTACGATTTGCCCTTTGGCCACACCGCCCATGGCAGGATTGCACGACATATAGGCCAAACGATCTATCTGCATACTCACCAAAAGCACGTGGCTCCCCAGATTGGCGGCCGCGCTGGCTGCTTCACAGCCGGCGTGGCCGCCCCCCACTACAATAATGTCATAATTCAATCCCATAGTCTACTTCTGTGAAGCATACCCCTCAAAACAAGAGGCAAGCATTTTATCTTCCATTTTATGCATCAAGGCTTCTTCTTTCGGCGTCTTATCCTTGTAGCCCGCCAAGTGCAGAAGCCCGTGCACCAAAACCCGATTCAATTCGTCGATTTGTTTCACGTGAAACAATTTTGCGTTTTCCTTAATGCGGGGAACGCTGATATAAATATCACCCGAAAGTCGGTTTTTCTGTTTCGCTCCTTTCACCCCCTCTTCCNCAAACCCGAACCCCTCCCCTGTTAAATCCTGTTCCGAGTAAGCAAAAGTAATAATATCTGTGTATGTATCGTGGTCGAGGTATTGACGATTTATCTTCAACAGATATTTATCCGAACAAAAAATATAATTAACCGTGCCGGGCTCAAAACCCAAAGTTTCCAAAACCCGCCGCAAACTTTCNCGGGCGGTTCTACGTTTCAAAAACGGTACTTTTACNTCCTGTTCGTTGAAGGTGATATTTTCCATATAAAATCAATTTTTCGTTTTTAGTGTTTCACGTGNAACATCGCCGTGAAAATTTCGNGCAAACTCTTTCGAGTGTTCCACGTGAAACGTTGTTCCAAAAGTTTCACNTGAAAATCGCCTCTAAAGTTCCACGTGAAACATCATCAAAAATTCTCCATCCTAAAACATATACTCCCGTACTTTTTCCCGATAAAAAGGTTTCAATTCGGGAGTCCTCCGCAAGAGAATTTCCCGCAAAGCTTCGTTCTTTTCGGGGGTATCCGGCAAACTGTCTAAAGTGGGCGGCGCGAATCTCCGGCCCTCCTTCGACTCCCTCTTGTCGTCTTTTTCGCGCCGCAACTCGGCGTTTTCGGCTTCCAATAAACGTGTTTCTATATTCTTCTGCCGTTGCAAAAGTTGCGGATTGAGAACCTTGTTCACCAAATCCCTTTCGGTACGCTCCATATCGCCCAACACAGAATTGTATAAACCCGCCGCCTGTCCCGAAGCTTTTTCCTGCGCCATTTTCTCCTGCATCATGCGCCGTATCATTTCCTGACGGGCGGCGGCACGGGCAAAAGCCTCCGAAATCTGTTCGTCGCTTATCGATTCACCCCCTGCCCCGCTCGCTCCATTTTGAGGCTTTCCCGTTTCACCCTGCTTCTGTCCCTGCGCCTCCTGCCCCGCTTTTTCTTCCAGCATCTTTTTCAAGGCCTCGATTTGTTTGTTCAAAGCCTCCTGCATTTCCTTGAGCGATTTTCCATTTTCCTTGCCCGATTGGGGTTTTCCTTGCGGCGAGGGAAACTTCATATCCGACGGTTTCTGTCCGTTTCCGGGCGAAGGACAAGACATCTGCGGCTGCCCCTTTTTCTTTTTCGACGACATCGACGACCCGCCCTTCATGTTCATTTTCATCTGCATCTTGTCGAGCGATTCCGACAAAAGCAAAGCCAAATCGTTCAAGGCCGTCATGGTGTATTGCTGCCGCGTCAACGCCCAACTGTTGGCCACCGAATAACGCTGATAATAGACGTTGTTCATCCCCAACAGATAGTCGAGACTTTCCTTGCTGTTCCGTTCCAAATCGCGCAAGGCCTGGCGCGTCACCACCGCCACCTGAGGCTGCCGCTTCGAAATGGCGCGTACACTGTCGGCCACAAACCGGATTTCCACATTCAGGGCCGACTGCCGGCGAATCAAATCGGCATAACGCGCTTCATCCACCCGTGTTTTTTCGAGCGCGGTCATCAAATCCTCCTGCTCCAACGAAACCCGCAGCACACCTTTGAGCAAAAGCCGTATGAAATCGGCATCCTCGGCCTCATTTTCCTCCTCAATCCGTTGCATCTGCCCTTCTAAATCCTCCGCCAAATCTTCCAAATTTTCCTGCGTGCGGTCGTGACTTTTCTTCGCCTCCCCGCTCTCGCCTTTCTCCATTTTCTGCGAGGTCCGCTCCATCTGTTTCTCCAAATTCCGCAACAGCGTATCGGGTGTCTTGAAGCCCTTGGGTTTTTCTAAATTTTCGTCGAGTTTCTTCAAATCGTCCAAGTCTTTTTTCAGCGCCTCCAAATCCTTCTTCAATTCTTCGTGTTTCGCCTTGAGACTATCCGCATCCTTCTCCAAAGCCTTGTCGTTTTTGCCGGCCAATTCCTCCTTCAATTCCTCACCCTTGCGCACCAAATTGTGCGAAGCCTCCACCGCCGCCTCCATTTTCAGTTCGAATTCCATTTGACGGTAGAGCTCCCGGTTTCTCTCCAAGTCCTTGAACATTTCGCTCTGCTGCATCTTCAAATCCTCCAAAGTCTCCATCACCTTGTCCTGTCCCGCCTGTTTCTCCAACAAAGACTGCAACTCCTGCAACTTCTCCAAGGTTTTGTCGTCTAAAAGTTTATCCAAAAGTTCCTGCAGCTGACGCTGTTTCTCCTGCAATTCCGTATTCTCCTGCCCCGCCTCGGCCTCCCATTCCCGCTTTTGGCGAAGTTCTTCCGAAAGCGATTGATAACGCTCCCGCAACTCTTTCTGTTGCTCAATAAGAAGTTCCACGTTTTTCCTGTCCTGCCACGAAAACTGCTGTTTGGACAGCAAATCCTGCACCAATTTTTCAAAATCCTCCTGCATGCTGCGGCTTTGTTGCAGAGAAATCGAAAAATTACGGTCCATTCCCGCCGAAGCCGCATTCAATTTTTCGCGCAACTCCTCCCGCGACCATTTCCGATAGGTTTCTTCGGGAGAATACACGGTTTTGTAGGGATAGAAGGGGTCGTTGTCGCTCAAGGCGAAACCATAGGTAAGTTCATCGCCAGCCTGCAGCACATACTGCGCCAAATCGAGAAAATACGTAAAGTTTTGTTCGCGTGCCGAAGTCAGGGGTAAGGTGTCGTGTTTTTCCCATTGCGCTCCTGTGGAGGCGTTCACGCAACGCATCGAAAACACAAGTTGGTGAAAACCATAGTCGTCCGATATATATCCTTGGTAATAGGTTTGGAGCGGGTGAACACTGTCGTGCAACCCAACCACTTGCATACGGGGATAAGCGTCGGGCCGCACACCCACAGAGAAACGCAGACTATCGCTTCTCATACCGTTTTGCGCCTCCGGCACCATCGTATAGTGGAAACTCCCGAAAGCCTGTTTCTGAAATGCGAAAAGAGGCTTTCGCGAAGCGTCCGCCCTAAATTCCGACACTACCTGCGTCTTGTCTTCACAAAACAACACTTGCAGACCCAAGGTATAGTCCATCTTCAATTCCCATTCGATACGCGTGCCATAGGGCACGTCCAAGTCGAGCGTATGCGTCACGGCCTCCGGTTTGAGCCCTGTGTAGGAAGGATAGCGCAACAGAGCCCGCATAGCCGACAGCAAAGGTTTATAGTCTACCTTCAAGCTATGTTTTCCGCTTCTGTATTTGCCCGTCTGCAGAAAAAAATCCACGTCTTGCCGCACCTTTTTGAAAGTGTGGGTGAAGTGATTGGCGTCTTCCCTGTGCAGGAGCATCTTTCTATCACCCTCCACCATATGGATTTCTTCGGGAAGCCGGCTTCCTTCCACTTCCACCCGCAAGATAAAATCTTCTTCATAAGGCACTTGCAAAGAAGCATTCACAATACGCAGTTCAAAAGGAAACGCACGCTCAAATTCCTCGTTGTAGCGCACCACCTGCACGGTAGACTTCATCACCGTGGGCTTGAACAACGCAACGCAGAAAAATACGATGCAAATCAAGGCGAACGCATAGATATACGGCAGAACGGGACGCAACTTAACCGCTTTCTCGAACCTGTAGGCCACAAAACCTTGGCTTATCTGCTCGATGGCGGCTTGCAGCAACGAATACGACGCATCGGCATCTGACGAAGCTTCCAACTCCAAGATATTATATAATCTGTCGCCCAATTCGGGAAACCTCTCGGCCAGATAACGCGCCGCCTGCATACGGCTCATCCGTTTCACCACACCCCTGCTCTGCAGCCAGGGCCAAAACACCAACGTACCCGCCACCGTCAACAACATTCCCGCCGACACATAGAACAGCACGGCACGCACTTTTCCCGGACTGAAAGTGAGCGATTGCACCACACCGAGAATCAAGGCCATTCCCAAAAACAGACCCAAGAACACAAGCAGTCCCTTGAACGCCTTGTTCCGGTAATAGCGTTTCAGGAATAGATCCAGTTTGCCCGTATAGTCTTTAAATCCGTTCATTTTTTCAAAATCCTCACCAAACTCCAAATTTACGTCAAATTTCACGGCAGGGCTTCAAACTTTATCAACCGCGTACATGGTTATGTTTATAAATTAATTTAAATATAAAGAAATATAAAATAATAGTCCACAATAAGCCTGTTCAAATTGTTCATATTTTTCAGACATGATTTTTATCAACCTCCTTCAACAGACAAGTAAAAGGTTATCCACGGTTTCATCAACACATAAAGATTTGGATATAAGGAGAAGCAATACTTTTTTCAACAAAACGGACATACTTTGCCGACAGGGTTTGTCAACAGGCGGGATTTTAACATTCGTTAACTTAAAATTCCTTAAAAACGGAGGAAAAAATGTTAAGAAATGTTAATTCTTTTTCCGGTATTCCGGTTGTCAACAAAAACGGCGGACTTTATGAACCGTTTTCAACAACTTTCCAACAGATGTTTTAACATTTCTGTCGACAAATTCTTAAATTTGCTCTTTGATGCAAAGTTAGAAAACATGATAGGAATAGGAAACGACCACGCCGGTTTTCCGCTCAAGAGCCATATAGTGCGCTACCTCGAGAAAAAAGGCTATGAGGTGCGCGATTACGGCACCGACAGCGAACAGAGCGTCGATTATACCGACTACGCCCACCCGCTGGCCTCCGACATTTCGTCGGGCAGGCTCGGCAAAGGTATACTTATTTGCGGTTCGGGCAACGGCATCTCCATGACCGCCAACAAACATCCCCATGTGCGTTGCGCCCTCTGCTGGACCGAAGAGATAGCCCGTCTGGCACGTCGGCACAACAACGCCAACATTCTTGCGCTGCCGGGGCGTTTCGTTTCCGAACAAGAAGCCGAAAGAATCGTCGACGCCTTCCTCGACACCGAATTCGAAGGAGGCCGCCACCAAAAGAGAATCGACAAAATCGACCTATAAGAACGTGCCATGTCCGACTTGTACAAACAGGCTTTTTTAAGAGGTTTTTCCGATAATCCCAATAAGAAGGAGGATTTTTCGCTTTTTGAATCAATGGGCGAATTCTTTGAAAGGAATGTGTCGGACGCCAAGAATTTCTTTGCCCGTTTTCAGACCGTGCGCGACAGGGTGGCCTACTATAAAAGCAAGGTGATGGCCGATTTGGCCAATCATCTGATTGATTTTGAATCGAGGCTCGGCGCGCAGGGAGGTAAAGTCATCTACGCCGAAGACGCCGCCCACGCTCTGGACGAGATAGAGAAACTCGTTCCGCCCACCGACAACCTCTTTCTTTCCCAATCCGAACTTCTGCACGAAATAGGATTGAAAGCGTTTTTAAAGGGCCGCAAACACACGTTTTTCCTGTCCGACCTGCAGAGCCTCCCCTATCCTCTTTTGCCCGAACCTTCCGACAAGATTCTGTCCGAATTGATACAAGCCTATACCTTGGAAGATTACAAGCCTTCCAAAGAGGATGTGATGTTTCTCTACAAGAAGCATCTGATNAACCGGCTCTATTCGAATTCCACCGTGGTCACAAGCGCCGACTTCCTCATTTCCGATATGGGGGCGGCGGTGATTTCCGATCAAGGAGGCCTCAATACACTCTACACTTCCTTCTGTCGCAAACATATTGTGGTGGCGGGCATCGACAGACTCATTCCCTCTCTTTCCGAAGCCGATTATTTCACCTCCATGCGTGCGGCCTGTTCCATGGGCCGCAACCATGCATGGAACGAAATGATTGTGAGTGGACCNCGTTCGGGTGAGGAAATAGACGGGCCGGAAGAATTCTACGTGATTCTGATTGACAACGGCCGCACCGAACTTTTGAGCCAAGTGCATCAAAGGAGTGTGTTCAACTGCATCCACTGCCAGGCCTGTCAGGTGCTCTGCCCTGTTTTCAAGTTCACCAACCGCCTCGACGGTTTGTCGGTGAAAGGTCCCCTTAACTGCGTCAAGGACCCCATTTGCAAAGGTTTCGAAGACAACGCCTATCTGGCTTTCGCCTGCACCCTCTGCGGAAAATGCAGCGAAGTATGTCCCGCCAAGATAGACTTGCAGGAGCTCATTCTCTANAATCGCAANGAAGCGGTGGAGAGGGAGATGTTCTTCTCGATAGAGCGCAAGCAGATGAAGTTGCTCAAAAAGATGCTTTTGAAACAGAAATCCTTGGATTCTGGCTTCAATCGTCTTTCCATCAAAATGAAATTCAAGAAGATGTATGGAACACAGAAGGAATTTCCCGATTTCGGAAAAAAGGGATTCCGTCTGCAATGGCAGGAGAATATAAGAAATAATAATAAACAATAGNACCATGAAAATAGAAGAAGTACAGAGCCGCATCGCGGAATTGCTCAAGAAAGACGTTCCTTTCAGCCAAAAGGAAATGTGCGCCAAAATGCTGTCGTTCATAGACCTCACCACCCTCGACGGCATGGACACGCGCNAGAAAGTGGCCGACCTCTGCCAAAANGCCAAGGAATACCGCACCGCCGCCGTGTGCGTCTATCCTTTCTATGCCGCGCAGGTAAAGGAAGCCTTGCAGGGAAGCGGCATCCAAACCGCTTGTGTGGCGGGAGGATTCCCCGCATCGCAGTTGCCTTTGCGCACCAAACTGTTCGAGGTGGAACAGACCCTCGCCGACGGCGCGGACGAAATCGACATGGTGATTTCGCAGGGTGCCTTTCTGGAAGGCGACTACAAGCGCGTGGGCGATGAGGTGAAGGCCATCAAGGAACTTTGCGGCACGCGCCGTCTGAAAGTGATTTTGGAAACGGGCAACCTCGGCACGCCCGACAACATCGAAAAAGCCTCCTGCATCTCCATAGACAACGGTGCCGATTTCATCAAGACCTCCACGGGAAAGACGGCGGTTTCGGCCACGTTGGAAGCATTTTATGTGATGCTCGATGTGGTGAAGCGCTATGCCGCGCAGGGTCGTATCGTGAGCGTGAAACCCGCCGGCGGCATTTCCACCGTCGAAGAGGCCATTCCCTACTTCAAGCTCGTTTACCTGATGCTTGGCGAAGAATGGCTTAACAGCCAGCGTTTCCGTATCGGCGCCAGCCGTTTGGCCGGGGCCCTGCACACCGCCAGCCTGTAGGTGTTTCTACAGAGCCTCAATCTCGGCGCTTTTCAACCCCCTATAAAAAAAACCGCGAAGAATGTTCTTCGCGGTTTTTTCATGCGCCGCAGTCGCGGCACAGAGAGTCATGATGTTTACTTAACCTCAATCAAGCAAACACGCGAAACACCCCAGAAAGCCTTGGGATTCTTGATGTTGATCTTGATGTTCTTGGGATCTTTGGCATCGAATTCGTAACTCTTGGCGGGGTGTTGGCTCAAAATGGTCACCTTGCCCGATTTGGTTTCGATAACCGACAGTTGGCTCATATCATCCACCTTGGTAAAGTCTTTCGGATTGACGGCATCGGGATTCAAAGCCTTTTTCGCCGAAAGCCCCTTCGACTTGATGGTTTTGCCGTCGGCCACCAGATAATATACCGCGTTGCTGTTGCTCAACTGTGCGGTGAGTGCGCTGATCTGACCGTCTTTTTCTTCCAACTGAGCCAGGAAAGCGGCATTACCGGCCTGCAACGAATCGTTCACGGCCTGCAAGGCGGCGTAAGCATCCTTCAGCAAGGCGAGTTCTTCCTGCAGACTTTCCACACGCGCTTCGCTTTCGCTCAATTTATTCTTGAGATCGGTGATTTGTTTCTCGTAGGCCTTGTTGAGTTCGCTCAAGCGGGCGTTTTCTTTGGTCAGCTCATCTATTCTCTGCTGGTCTTGCGGATTGGTCACCACCTTGACGGCGGGAGATTCGCGTTTGGGAGTAGGCGTGGGAGCCAACATGGGCGCACCCTCCTTGAGTTCGGCCACCTGTGCCTTGAGTTTCTTATTGGCGCTGCGCACCGTAACCAACTGCCGGCGCAGTTTCTCCATTTCCTGCAGTTTCTGACGGTTCGATTCCATCAATTTGCCTATCTGCACAATATCGGTGATGATACGTTGCTGAATGTCGGCGTTGTCTTCGGCATCCTGCGAAGATTCGTTAATCATCTTTTCGCGCAACTTGATTTCGTTCAGATTGGCTTCGATTTCCGCATAAGCGTTCATGAATTGAATTTGAACGGAATCCGATTTAACAATATCGTCCTGCAGTTTTGCGTTTTCGGCTTCCAGTTTCTTTACACGGGGAGTCTTGCACGAGGTGAGCGAGAGCAAAAGCCCTGTCGACAACGCAAAAGCCAATAAAATACCGATTCTTTTCATCGCTGGTATGTGTTTGTATTTTTAAATCCTGTTAACTTTTCGCGTCCGTGCGGACGGAAATTCCTCCGTTCGCAACAAGCCGCAAGCCTACAAAGTTACAAAAAAATTATTATTCGCTTGTTCCGAGGATAGTGATGCTTCCGCTCTGCACCTTGCGCTTGCCGTAGAGGTTCTTGTAGGTGACCATGTAGAAGTAGGGGCCGTCGGGGAGTCTCGCGCCCGTGTTGTTCACCCTGCCGTTCCACTCGAAGCCGTCGGCGGTGGGTACCTTCTGCTTCAAGACGGGCTGCCCCCAGCGGTCCACAATCTCAATCAGCACGTCCGTGCATTTCTCAATCTGCTTGAAGCGCAGCACGTCGTTCACGCCGTCGCCGTTGGGCGTGAACACGTTGGGAATCTCGAGCGCGGGCTTGCAGGCGTCCACCGTCACGTTGATTTCCTGCCTGTTGCGGCAGTTCATCGAATCCAATAGCAGCACGTTGTACGTGCCCTCTTCTTTTATCACCTTGAAGGGTGGAGTGAATTCTATGGAATCCTGTTCATCCTCAAANTCCTCCTCGGGGTCGGGCATGGGGCCGTCCTGCCAGCTGTATTTCGTGGAGGGATAAGGAACGCGCACGTCGAGGGTGATGCTCAGGTCCTTGCAGAAGGCGGTGTCGGAGGGCAGGAAAATGTCGGTCATGGCGGGGTCCACCCANANCACNCGNANGGTGTCGGTGGNGGGAGTGTAGCCGCAGAAATCGTATTTTTTGTCCACGAAGAAGGACAACACGTAGGTNCCCGAATCGGTGAAGGNGTAATCCGAACCCTTCTTGCCGTCGTTCCATTCGAAAACATAGAACGGGCGGTAGACGTGCGGCGAAAGGCTGTCGAGTTCCACNGGCTCGTTGCGGCAGATNAGCGTGTCGTGGCAGGGAAGCGTAAAGTTCGGCTTCACCTGGTCGTAGACCAACAAAGTATCGAAGAAAGAAACGTTGCAAAGTTTGTGGTCCAAGCGCAGTTGGAAGAAACGGGGTTCGCGGGTGTCGGTGCCCGCGCCGAAGCCGTCCAACCCCCGCATACCTTCCACGGTAAACCGTGTTGTGTCGTGGCCGTAGGGCAGTTCGATGCTGTCCCTGTCGAGCCAGTAGCAGCGGTAGGCATCGGCGGCGGCCGGGGGCACGAAGAGGTCTATGTCCTGGTGGGCGCAGAGAATCTCGCTCTGCGGCAGGAA
>JAAVBQ010000021.1 GCA_014803485.1 bacterium
CAGGGCNNNCAAACGAGTTTGCTGTTGCTCTCGCTTATTTGGCACGCTGCCCTTCGGGCGAAGTGCCTNNCGCTCGGCAACGTTCAAACAAGTTTGACGNTGCTCTCGCTTATTTGGCACATTGAGGATTTTATCTTGTTTATTGTTTGCCATGAGGATTCTACTTTTTAGGNTCTATATCAAAGGGGAGCAGAGGGCTATCATCGCCTTGTTCTGCAATAAATAAATCAAAGTCNGACGGTATGGTTCTGTCTTGAATNTCNCTGAAACGATCGTATTCCCGNTGCGCTTTCTCTATNGCCTTTTCATGAGAGATATTNCCGGAGGTCTGCGATACGGAGTANTCCATCGATGCAAGATATTGTTGCAAACGGTTCTTCCATTCCTCCATCGTGGTTACCATATGCCTTTGTGCACGCGCTTCGGCCAAATCAAGAAAGGCGGTGGTNATNNCGTTNAGTTGAGANAGTTCATCCACCGAAAGGTAATTCTTGGCTATCTCNGTATCCGANTTCTGCACCCGCCCCTTGGGAGCCTTCTTCCATGAAGTAAGCCCCATATTCGGTTTGTCGGCATCTGCCCGATGATAGATGATTTCGGCCGCCGTGGAATTGGTAACGGCAAGATGCATCATATTCTGCACCATTTGGAAAAACAGCTTGGTNTTTTCATCNTTGGCATCATAGTCTATGCTGCATTCGGCATATATATCGGTAATTTTCTGATAATATCTGCGTTCGGATGTCCTAATCTCNCGAATGCGTTCCAACAAATCATCAAAGTAGTCCTTGCCAAAATGCCGCCCCTGCTTCAAACGTTCATCATCCAAAACGAAACCCTTGGTCAAAAACTCTTTCAGGACCGAAGTGGCCCAAATCCGGAATTGGGTCGCCTGATAGCTGTTTACCCGATATCCAACGGCAATAATGGCATCAAGATTATAGAACAGNGGGCTTCGTTCCACATCTCTTTCGCCTTCTGGTTGAACTATCCCAATTTTTCGGATAGTTGAACTTTTTTCCAATTCACCCGTTTCGTAAATCTGAGACAGATGGTAGTTGATGGTTCTCACATCCACGCCAAACAAGGCGGCCATACGNTTCTGAGACATCCAAAACGTTTCATTGTTGAATATCACCTCCACCCGTGCATCCCCCTGTGCCGACTTATAAAATACAATATTAGACGTTTGCGCGTGTTCAATCAGTTCNANGGCAGAAGTATTTCCCAAGAAATACATCCGNGCCTGTTGCACAAGCTCTTTCTTGGAATCCGCATTTTCCGCCACAATGAGACAGGCCGTTTTTGAAAGATGGAACACTTCAACCTTGCGAAACGCACCACTTCCCAACTTAACCATCTCAACCGTTTGGTTGAAATGCCTATCCATGTCCATGCCTTTCNCACNGGCCACTTTCATCGCCTTGTCAAGTACCCTGCTAAACTTCCAATAGGCAGAATACCCCATGGCGCCGCAAAGTTCCCTGGAACTCCAATAAGGCTCCCCATTCTCCCCGATTCGTTTCAAGACCTCAAAAGAAGGNTGCATTTCCGGTATGTTGTCGTTTTCTGCCATAATCGTTAATCTACAATTCCCAATTCACGGAGATATATCTCTATTTCTTTGTCAAGGTCGGCGCGTTTGGCTTCAAGTTCCTTGATTTCTTTCATCACCAACTTAATATCGATAGGTTCCTCTTCCTCAAACGTATCGACATAGCGGGGAATATTGAGATTGAAGTCATTTTCCTTAATTTCATCAAGCGTAGCCAAATGACTGTATTTCTCNATCTCCTTACGCTCGCGATAAGTACTTACAATCTTTTCGATATGTTCCGGACGGAGTTTATTCTGCGTCTTTACTTTCTCAAATTCACGACTTGCATCAATAAAAAGGATATTGTCGTCCTCCTTACGGCATTTCTTCAAGACAAGAATACAAGTGGGAATAGTTGTGCCATAAAAAATATTCGCCGGAAGACCAATTATGGCATCGATATAGTTTTTGTCCTCGATGAGATAGCGACGAATCGTACCTTCGGCTGCGCCACGAAACAGAACTCCGTGAGGAGCCACACANGCCATTGTACCACCATCATTGAGATGATGTATCATATGAAGAATAAATGCATAGTCCGCTTTTGACTTGGGGGCAAGCACACCGGCTTTGCTGAAACGNTCGTCAGAAAGAAATTTTTGAGATGCCGACCAAGTGGCGGAAAAAGGNGGGTTTGCCACCACCGCATCAAAACCGTCTGCACCGGCACGTTCGGCCAATTCATCCCGTTCGAGCGTGTCGTTATTTTCTATCGTAAAATTGCTGAATTTAATGCCGTGAAGCANCATATTCATACGACAGAGGTTGTAGGTGGTGGGATTTTTCTCCTGTCCGTATATATCTTCCGCACGACCGTTACGGGCGGCACGGATAAGCAACGAGCCCGATCCACAAGTGGGGTCATATACGCTGCGCAAACGCGCCTTTCCTGTGGTAACGATATCGGCAAGAATTTGGCTGACCTCCTGCGGTGTGTAGAACTCACCCGCTTTCTTTCCTGCACCCGCTGCAAATTGAGAAATCATATATTCNTAGGCATCACCAAGAATATCTATTTCTTCGGTGGCTTCCGTGCCGAACGTGATTTCATTCAAGGCAAGCAATACATCGGATATAAGCGTATTCTTATCGTCCGATGTTCTTCCAAGCTTAGGTGAAGCAAGGTCTATATCAGAAAATAAACCACCAAAATCCTCCTCACTATCCTGTCCAAGTGTACTATCTTCTATCTGCTTCAATGAACGTTCAAGCAAAGGAAGTACATTTACTTTCTTTTTGATTTCAGAGATAACCGATGAAAACAGAAANTCCGGTTCTATGAAGTATCCGATATTTTCAAGACATTGGTTGCGCACTTCCTCTTTCAGTTCCAATGCCTCTTTATCGGTCATTTTCCACAATTCCTTGAAAGTAACGCCATCATCAACAAGGGATTTATCCACAAAATCCTCAATCTTCTGAGAAAGGTATTTGTAGAANATAAAGCCAAGAGAGAAATACATNAAATCCCCTGCCGACATATTGCCTCGCAAGGTATTGGCTATATTCCAAAGCTGTGCCCGTAGTTTTTGTTGCAGTTCTTCACTCATGATTATCTATAGGATTTAATCCCAACTAAATGTTTGTATAATATTCGACAAGGCATCGATAATACGCTTCATGGCTCTGCGCGTATTAAGCAAGCCAAGATGTTTTGATTTAAGAGCCTCTTGGATTATCTCTGGTTTCGATTTCTGGAGATAATCATACTCCTTGAGGTAGTTGTCAAGTACCTCAACAGGCAGTTCTTCCTTCTCGGCAAGTGCCTCAATGGCATGGGTTCGTTCTGTTTTTACGTATTCTGTAAGACGGGTTTCAAGGTCGAGGCTACCGTCGGCCTTCTTACGGACAAAGTTCTCTCGATCATTGTCCACATTCTGAAATATAAATCCGTCTATCAGATTCGTCTTCCCACGCATTTGGGAGTCGCGGATCATTGTGTCGAGTATCGCTTTACGTTTTTGTTCATAATCCTCACTTTCCGGATTAAGGTCATGTATCAAGCCAAGGATATATGCCACATTAATAATATCACTATGAAGCAACTCAAGACAGAAATCAATATCCTCAAGCGTTGTCTGTTCTCCATAGGGAGGTGCGGGTTCTGCAACCGTTGTGGAAGATGGATTCTGTGAACCAAAATTTTGCGCAATATCAAGATACTTGGAACGAAAATCCATAAAGTCTTGTTCCGAGAGAACAAAGGTTATATCCTCCGGTGTATAATCTTCGTATATCTGCATCTCGGCATGCTTCTTTATAATATCCCTGAAGGCGAGTATAAAGTCTCTCTTTTCGTTCTCACTTTGGAGGGTATCTATCATTGCCGGATCGGGATATTTCTTTAGAAAACCTTCCGTCATCTCAAGATACGTCTTCTTTACTTCACTAAAAGGAGGCCGTGTAATCCGCCCTATATTATCGGAACATGAGAACAGTTTAATGGATGCATCCACATTTTCTTTCATATCGCGGAAACAAACCACCTTTCCAAAACGCTTCTTTTCGTTGAGCACGCGGTTTGTACGACTAAAAGCCTGCAACAAGCCATGATACTCTAAGTTCTTATCCACATACAGCGTGTTGAGTTTCTTGGAGTCAAACCCAGTAAGAAACATACCAACAACCAAAAGTAGGTCAAGCGATTTCATATCCTTCCGCTTTTTCTTCATGCGGAGGTTTATATCATCGTAGTAGGCATTGAAATTGTCGGTAGAGAATGAAGTTCCGTACATTCGATTATAGTCTTCCATAATCTCCTGCAATACATCGCTTTCTGTTTTTCCGTCAGCAAAACCTCTGTTCATCCCTGTATCCTCATCATCCTGACTTGCATTGGCGGCATACGTAAATATGGCTCCAATCCGGATTTGAGGATTCAATTCCTTGAATATTTTATAATAACGAATAAGCATCTTCACCGACTGCACGGCAAACAATGCGCCAAACTCTCCGTTGAAAGTCGATTTGGGGTAATTATTGAGGATAAACTGAGCGATTTCCCTCATACGGGGTTCCGATTCGGAATCAACCATCGCATTTCCTGTATAATATTCCACAAGAAACCCCAACACGTTATCATCGGCAATGGCATCTTTAATAAGATACTTATGAAGACAATCGCCAAATACTTCCTCCGTTGTCTTATCCTGATTGGCGTTAACTGCAAAAATAGGCGTACCTGTAAACCCAAAAATCTGACTGTTCTGGAAAAAATGAACAATATTCCGATGACTGTCTCCGAAATGGGAACGATGGCACTCATCAAAAATCATCACAATACGTTTATCGCGGACTTCTTGGAGTTTTTTATTGTAATAATTTTTCGTTACCGCCGCATTAAGTTTCTGAAGCGTAGTAATGATTATCTTGCTATTACCCGTCAACCGTTTAATCAACTCATACGTATTGTCCGTATTGTCAACCGCACCCGGTTCAAAAGCCTCATATTCCGATTGCGTCTGCGTGTCAAGGTCGTGGCGGTCAACCACAAACATAACCTTATCAACTCCGTCAATATCCGAAACAAGTTGAGCCGCCTTGAACGAGGTCAAGGTCTTTCCCGCACCGGTGGTATGCCAGATATAACCACCCTTGTTGGTGTTCTGCACCCTGTCAAGAATCCTTTCGACAGCATAATATTGATATGGGCGAAGCACCATCAGGCATTTATCGCCCTCATGTAGAACAATATATTTGCTTATCATTTTGCCAAGAACGCATTTGTCGAAAAACATTGCGGCAAAAAGGCTCAAATCATTAAAAGGATTGTTGGCGGCATCCGTCCAATTAAAGGTAAACTTAAACCCAGCATTAGGATTATTGGCAAAATAGCGAGTATTGACACCATTGGAGATGACGAAGATTTGAATATAGTCGAAAAGTCCACGAAACGAGGTTTTATGATATCGCTGCACTTGATTGTAGGCCTCTTTCAATTCCATCCCTCGGCGTTTCAACTCTATCTGAACCAAGGGCAAACCATTAATAAGAATGGTTACATCATACCTGCATTTCTTTCGACCTTCTACCGTAATCTGATGGGAAACCTGAAATTCGTTCTGACACCACTGGTTTTTATTGAGAAACTCTATCCACATGCGATCGCCATCTTCCGTCTCCAAGGGGTAGAGGTCTCGAAGTTTCTTGGCCTTCTCGAAACGTGAACCTCCTTCCAGGTGAATCCGTATCTTTTCGAACTCTTTATCGGTAAACGCAGTGCGTCCATGCTTAAGAAGTTCCTTCTGGTTCTGTTTCTCCAGCTGACGCTTGAAATTGTCGTACAGGTTGCTTTCCTCATCAATCTGCACATACTCGTAACTCATATTCTTGAGCGTCTGAATCAGACCCTCTTCCAATGCGGCTTCGCTCTGTATCGACATTTCTTGATTATGATTTTCTATAAAAATTCTAATGGGCGTCCAGCCAATTGTCGGCGGCGTTTTGCTCCACCTCCACCGGAACACGCATGGGCAGTGCGTTTTTCATTTCCTCCTCCACCAACACCTTCATAGCGGAAAGTTCGTTTTGCGGCACATCGAACACAAGTTCGTCGTGCACCTGCAGAATCATCCTGGCCTTTAAATTTTCCCGACGTATCCTGCGGTCGATGGCAATCATCGCCACCTTTATCATATCGGCGCTCGAACCCTGCACGGGCGCATTGACGGCATTGCGTTCGGCATAAGCGCGCACCACAGCGTTGCCCGAATTGATGTCCTGCAGATAACGGCGGCGGTGAAGCATGGTTTCCACATAACCTTTTTCCTTGGCCTCGCTCACCACTTTTTCCATATACTGCCGCAATGCCGGGTAGTTGGCGTAATAGCGTTCTATAAGGTCGGCGGCCTCCTTGCGCGGAATCTGCAAACGGTCGGCCAAACCGAAAGCCGAAATACCGTAAATGATACCGAAATTCACCGTCTTGGCCTTGCGCCGCATTTCGGAAGTAACCTCTTCGGGCTTCACTCCGAACACATTGGATGCCGTGGCGGTATGCACGTCCTTATGTTGCGAGAAATCGCGCAACATCACCTCGTCGCCGCTCAAATGGGCAATGATGCGCAACTCTATCTGCGAATAGTCGGAAGCCAACAATTGATTTTCGGCAGAGCCCGCCACGAAACAACGGCGGATTTCCTTGCCCATTTCGGTGCGTATGGGAATATTCTGCAGATTGGGATTTTGCGAACTGAGCCTTCCTGTAGCGGTAACAGCCTGATTATAGGTGGTATGAATCCGACCCGTCTGCGTATCTATCAACTGCGGCAAAGCATCTACATAGGTGGATTTGAGCTTGGTGAGACTGCGGTAGCGCAACACCTTTTCCACAATGGGATGCTTGGGCAAAAGTTTCTGCAAGATATCTTCGGCCGTGCTGTATTGCTTGGTCTTGGTCTGCTTGGGCTTTTCGGTTATCTGTAGTTTTTCGTAAAGAATCTCGCCCAACTGCTTGGGAGAAGCGATGTTGAATTTCTCGCCCGCAGCCTCGTAAATCTCGCTCTCCACCTGCTTTATCTGCTCCGCCAATTCCCTGCCGTAGGCGGCCAGACGGGCGGTGTCGAGTTTCACGCCGATGCGCTCCATGCGGCAAAGCACCGAAGCGAGCGGCATTTCCACCTTTGCGAACAATTCTTCCGCACCCACATCTTCCAAAAGCGGACGGAGTTTCTGTTCGAGCAACAGACAGGCCTTTACATTCTGCAGACCGAAAGAAAAGTCGACAGTGGAAAACAAATCCTTTCCCGAAGTGTCTTCGGCATAGGTGCAAGGCAGATAATTCTGCACCAGGCGGGAAAGGTCGTGTCCGGTTTCGGGGTCGGCCAGATAATGCGCCAACATCACGTCAAAAGCCGGGAAATCGTGTTCCAACACGCTTTCCATTCCCATATTGACAAAAAGGTGCAGGAGGTTTTTCAAATCGTAGCAGAGCAAGGGACATTGGAAAAGCTCTTCCAAGGCTTGTCTTTCTTCGGCGGAAAAACGTGTGGAATCGGCGGGGATATAGATATAGGAATTATGAGAGCCCTCCGTTTGCGCAAAAAACAAAGCGTCCACACCCGATTTCCGAATGGACGAAGCGGTGACGGGATGCAGATAGAAAGCCACGGGAGAACCTGTCTGCCGGAGTTGCGAAAGACCTTTTTGCAGGTCGTCGGCAGTTTTCCAAAGCACGGCCTTTTTCGCTTCTTTTTCGGTGCACAGGGGTGTGCGCGTCACGGCAGGCACAACAACCTCTACCGTTTGCGGAACGGACGGGGCAGAAACTTCCACAGACGGCGATGGAGTTTCCTCCACAGAAACAGCCGCCGACTTCAAACCCGCATAATACGAAAGCAAACGGACGCTGAGAGTACGCATCTCCAACTCGTCCAAAAGCGCAGTCACCTTTTCTATATCGGGTTGTCTCAGCTGCAATTCCTCTTCGTTGAATTCCACAGGCGCATCCAGCAGAATGGTGGCCAACATCTTCGATTCACGGGCCTGCCCCTCGTTCTGCTTCACCTTTTCGCGCAACTTCTCGTTGGCGATTTCATCACTCCTCTCCAAAAGATTCTCCACCGAGCCGAACTGCGCCAAAAGCTTGCGGGCCGTTACCTCTCCCACCCCCGGAATACCGGGAATATTGTCGGCCGCATCGCCCCACAAGCCCAACATATCGATTACCTGCAACGGATTTTCGATGCCGAACTTGGCGCATACCTCCGCAGGACCGAGAATTTCCACACCGTTGCCGCCATGTGCGGGTTTATACATAAAAACCTTGTCGCTCACCAACTGCCCGAAATCCTTGTCGGGTGTCACCATATAGACGGTGAATCCCTCTTTTTCGGCTTTCTTGCTCAACGTGCCTATCACATCGTCGGCCTCGTAACCCTCCGCATATAAAACCGGAATATGCAAAGCCTCCAAAAGCCGCTGTATATATGGAATGGCGATGCCTATATCCTCGGGCATCTTCTCGCGGTTGGCCTTGTATTCGGTATATTCCAGATGGCGTGCAGTAGGTGCCATCGTGTCGAAAGCCACACCGATATGCGTGGGTTTTTCCTTGCGCAACAACTCTAAAAGCGTGTTGGCGAAACCCAAGAATGCCGAGGTATTGATGCCCGTGGAAGTGATACGCGGATTCTTGTTCAAGGCAAAATAGGCGCGATAAATCAGAGCCATCGCATCCAACAAAAACAATTTCCTTTCGTTCTGCATGACCCTTCTATTTTTGCATTACCTCTTTTTGGTAGAATTGTTCGTAAAGCGCAACGCCCCTGGTTTCTTTCAGCGTATTGATATTGCGGTCGTTGATTTCAATCACGTTTTTCTTTTCTATATTGCCGAACACATAGTCGTTGTCCAGAATCATCCTTCTGTATTTGCTTGCCTCCCGCATATCGGAAAAAGACGAAATCACCACCGCATAACGGTTTTTATTTGTCGCGCTCGCCACAATCGTTTCCCGCAGGTTTCCGTCGGAATAATACTTGTCGTTAAAACCTTTCACCCGAAGCACCATCACCGTCGGCTCGCGCTCCTGCTGCTCGCATATCACCAAAACCGAATGCGGCTCGTTTTTCTCGCCCTTTTCGTATCCTTTTTCTTTCGGCTGGGAAGCCGCACTGTCGGCAGGTTTCTGTTCTTTTTCGGTTTCGGCGGGTTGGACAGGCTCTATCACCGGATCGCTCTCGGCCGAATATATCCGCTTGGACATATCCTCACGCGCCTTTTTCTCGGCGGCCCGAACCCGCTCCACCAAAGCGCTTTCGGGATAAGACGTAACAAACGAACGCGTCAAGGGCAACATCTTTTCGTAGGTATAGACGTGTGCGGTGGAAATAATTTTGAGATAGAGGAATTGCTCGCGGAAATTATTGACGGGATATTCTTTTTCCACACGCGAAACAATATCCAAAACACCTCGGAAATCGTTGTTCATGAACTTTCCGTAAGCCTCGCCGTAGAGTTTCTCCACTTTCTTGGCATTCGCCTCCAAATCGCGGTAATAGTTGGGATTGTTTACCCTCTGATCCTGCTCGCTCCCCGCAAAGCGCTGCGCCAGCACATCCGCATATTTGCGGAACGAAGTCATGTCCCCGCCCTGCCGATACACCTTGCAAAGCAATTCACAGGCACTTGGAACATAGGGAGATGCCGGATATTCGCGCACCAAACGCACCAGATAAGGTTCACCCTCGCTGTTCTCGCCCAAACGGTCGCAATAAATCACGCCTATGTGATAAAAAGCGGGCTCGATGATGGAGTCTAATTTCCGATAGTCGTCATCCGAAACGGGCAACTGCGCCAAATAATATTCGGGATCCGCCGGGGTAAGAATCTTGGGAGCGGCTTCTTCCTCTTCAAACCCCGTCTCGTCCATATTTCCTCCCATGGGACGCAAGGCCGCCATCGCCGGTTTGGACGAAAGAAACCAAAGGTCTTCCAATTCCCGCCGGCCCCACTTCTTCATAAATTCCGACAAACCCGCGTTTTTGGTCTGCTCATTATAAAAATACCAATTCGACTGCACAAGCGACGGTCCTCCATCGTCTTTTTTGGCCTTGCGGGCGGCTTCCTGCTGCTGCACATACTGCCGTGCTTTCGTCTCGGCATATTTATACTGATCTTTCCTTCCCATCAACCCCACCTGACGCAACGTATCGGCCTCCACCATCTGACCGTAATAACGGGTAAGGCCGGCAAGATTTTCGGCACGGCTCACAATGATATAATATTCGGGATCATCGTAATCCACCACTTTCGCAGCAATTTCGTAATACTTCTGCGACTTTATATACTGCTTGTTATCATAAAAATACGAAGACAATCTGCGGGCCGCCATCAAGGTACGTTCGGGGTCGTTCTGACTTGCGGCTATCGACTGCTCCATATACTTCACCGCCTCTTCATCGTTTCCGTAGCGGAACGTAATTTCACCCATCACATAATAAATCCTCCCGAAATACGCACTGTTCTTGGAGTCTTTCAACATTCTCCGCAAGCCTTTCAGAATATCGCGGTTGCCCGCGACAACATCCGAACACAGGGCCATGTTCAGGCGTGCGTTGAAAACCAAATCCAATGGAGGATTCAGTTTGAGACAGGTTCTATAATATTCGTAAGCCTGCGTGTTGTCTTCGTTGCGTTGCGCTATTTGTCCGAGAATGAAATAAAGACGCGCCTTGAGATCGCGGTTCCTGCAACGCTCGATGCCCGTCTGTAAATAGGGCACCGCCTCGGTATATTTTTCCTGTTTGAGCAGATATTCGGCCTGCACCAAGGGCAAATCGCGGTAGGTCTGCTTCATCAGATTGTTTTCGTTCTGCGCGTCCACCTGACTGAGAAACGAATAAGCCATACTGAAATCTTCTTCCAATATATAGGTGCGGGCAATCCACAGCATTGCCTCGTAGTGTTCGGGATTGGCGGCGAATTCCGACAGCACGAAATTGAACACCGTACGCGCTTTCGAGTATTCTTTCTGATAGAAAAATCCTTGTCCCATCAGCAGATAAGCGTTATCGACGGTCTTGACGTATTCTTTGCCGCGAATGGAAATGGAATGTTTCTTGACAACCTTCACCGCCTTTTCTATCATACGTGCCGTCTGTACGGAAATCATCGCGGTGTCTTCCGTGCTTCCGTATTTGAATACGGGTATCACGTTGAAATAGTTGTCGGCCGAACGGTCTTTGAGTATCTCGTCGGCATCTATGCGCGACTGCAGGCCGTTCCAATAAATATTGTAGTAGGCGGTGAGGTTATGATAGTTTCGGTTCAGAAAGGTGTTCTTCGATGTGGAACAACCTGCCAGCGCAAGTAGGCAGACCGTTGGCAGAAGAAGCCCAAACGTTTTGCCGAGTACAGAAGCCAAGTTTAGTTTCATAAGCGTTTACTCCACTTTGCTTTCGATGGCCGTATCGTAGATTTTCCGATAATCTCCTATCTCTCCGAAATCGTAATCGTCCACCTTGATTTTTCCGGAAGTGACACTGCCCAGATACACCATCGGGATTCCATTATTCATCATCAACTCTTCAAACTCAAGGTCCACGGCCGGATCTATCGACACCACCACCCGGCTCTGGCTTTCGCCGAAGAGATAGGCATCGAGACGGAAGGAGTCGTCGACCATCACATCAAAACCCAAATTCCGCACCATGGCACTTTCCAAAAGAGTTATCATGAGCCCGCCGTCCGACACGTCGTGCGCCGAATTGAGCAAACGGGCCTCTATCAAATCGGAAACACTCCGTTGGAGCTTATATTCTTCGTCCAAATCGAAATGCGGGACCGGCGAAAATTTCTCGCCCCTGTAATGGTAGAGATATTGGGAGCAGTTGATGTCTTCGCGCGGAGCCCCCAACAAGTATATCGAATCGCCCTTCTTTTCGAAACCCAAACCCGTGAGGTGTTTTTTATCCATCACCCCCACCATGCCCACCACGGGTGTAGGATAGA
This sequence comes from bacterium, assembly GCA_014803485.1. Taxonomy (GTDB): domain Bacteria; phylum Bacteroidota; class Bacteroidia; order Bacteroidales; family P3; genus Pullibacteroides. The sequence goes on from JAAVBQ010000021.1 coordinate 12,050, forward strand.
CCGCCACTTCTTTTCCGTTTTCGCTGTATTGATTGTAGAAACTTACGTTTCCTCCCGTTACAGGCGTCTGAAATTTACGGCACGCGATGCCCATACCCTTCACCGCACTCACGAATTGCCAATATACTTCGGGGTTGTAGGGATTGCCGAAATTGAGACCGTCGGTAAGGGCCAGCGGTTGTCCGCCCGAACATACGATATTGCGCGAAGCTTCGGCAACCGCAATCTCCGCGCCCACCAAAGGATTGGAATAGACATAACGGGAATTGCCATCGACGGTTACGGCCAAAGCCCTTTCGGTGTTTGGCAAACACACCACTCCCGCGTCGCAAGGCTTGTTGGTGGTCATGTTTTTGGCCCCCACCATCGAATCGTATTGCTCGTAAATCCAACGTTTGGATGCAATGTCCGGACAGGCGCAGAGAAATTTCGTCACCTTGACCGCCTCGGCAAAATTCACATCTTTCACCGTATGTATATCGAAGCGGTTACACTTGGCAAAACTCTTATGTTCCTTGTATTTCCTGTCGTAAACGGGTGCGCCGTATCCCAACACCAACGAAGAGGCCGGCACATCGGCCGCCAGTTTCCCTCCGCGATAAAACAGCAAACGGTCTTCGTCTATCACCTCGCCTATCTTCTCGCAACACAAATCCCATTTGTCAAAAACGGCCTTCACTTCTTTTTCCTTACCCTTCTTCACCACCACCAGCATTCTTTCCTGCGACTCGGACAACAGTATTTCCCAAGTCTCCATATCGTTTTGACGCAAAGGAACCTTGTCCAAATCTATCTTCATGCCGCACCCGCCTTTCGCACTCATTTCGGAAGTGGAGCAGATGATGCCCGCCGCCCCCATATCCTGCATCCCCACGACAGCCTTGTTTCCCGCAAGTTCCAAGGTAGCCTCCATCAAGAGTTTTTCTTGAAAGGGATCGCCTACCTGCACGGAGGGAAGATCGGAGGAAGAATGTTCTGTGAGGTTGGCCGAAGCGAACGTGGCACCGTGAATGCCGTCTTTTCCCGTGGCGGAACCTACGATAAACACGGGATTTCCTTTGCCCTTGGCCACCGCCGAAATCAAATTCTCCTTACGCATAATGCCCACCGACATGGCGTTTACCAAAGGATTGCTGTTGTAACAGTCGTCGAAACCCGCCTCTCCGGCCACCACGGGAACGCCGAAACAGTTTCCGTAGCGGGCGATGCCGCGCACCGTTTCTCTCATCAGGTGTTTGGCGTGTCCGTTATCGAGATTTCCGAAACGGAGCGAGTTGAGTTGCGCGATAGGGCGCGCTCCCATTGTAAATATATCGCGATTGATTCCCCCCACGCCCGTGGCCGCCCCCTGAAAAGGCTCCACTGCGCAAGGGTGATTGTGAGATTCTATCTTGAATACGCAGGCGTAACCGTCGCCTACATCCACCATACCGGCATTTTCTTCACCCGGTCCCGCCAATATCCGCTCCCCTTCGTGCGGCAGCGTTCTAAGCCATTTGACGGAGTTTTTATACGAAGCGTGTTCGCTCCACATCACCGAATACACACTCAATTCGGTAAAGTTGGGGGTGCGCCCCAAAATCTGTTCGATTTTTTGATACTCTTCCGCAAGCAAACCCAGGTCTTTGGCGGTTGCCTCGGACACAATAGTAAAGTTGCGGCCCGCAATATTGCGAGCCGCAGACTTTTTTTTGTTGTTTGTTGTGGCTTTTACCATTATTTCTTGGCAACAGCTTTTTTCTTGGCGGCAGCCTTGGGAGCGGCCTTCTTGGCTACGGTCTTCTTGGCGGCAG
>JAAVBQ010000022.1 GCA_014803485.1 bacterium
TAGGGCAGTTCGATGCTGTCCCTGTCGAGCCAGTAGCAGCGGTAGGCATCGGCGGCGGCCGGGGGCACGAAGAGGTCTATGTCCTGGTGGGCGCAGAGAATCTCGCTCTGCGGCAGGAAAAGGTTATGGCTGCGTGATGGAAGTATATGCAGGTAAATCTTCACCGTGTCGTAACCGGAGCAGGCGGCGTCCGTGCAGGGGATGTGGCAGCCGCAGCTGTCCTGCCACAGCGAATCGCTCGCCACGCGCGTCACCACCTGTCCCGTATACAAATCGGGAGCCACGTTGTCCATTTTCCCGAAGGTGTAATGAAAAACCGAGTCCGTGCCCACAATGGAATCACCGCCCGCAATATCCTTGGTGCCGTCGAACCAGGCGTATTCCACATACTCCAGCTCGCGGTTCCACGGCCCGAGGTTGAACACCTGCACGGTGTCGTCCGCAGACGGCAGGGGCGCATCGGGCGGCCAACAGATGTCCACGACACCGCCCAAATCCGAGTAGGGATACTGCGGGAAGAACACCCACACGCTGTCCGTTTCTATCTCCGCATTCGGCTTGATGCCCCAGTAGATAGAATGCCTTACTTCCTTAAAGACACGCCAGGTGGGCCTCGCCGGATCAAAGTAGTCAACCCTATTATCGATGATGTTTCTATATAGATTGTCTTTGAAATATATATTTATTACAGAATCGCACGAAAGGTCAGAAGTCATACATGGCTGTACACTCCAAGAAGAGGGCCTTAATTCATACTCGGCCCAGTCAGCCAAGTCGGGATAGATATCGTAGTCCATTTCGGAAAAGAAATGGAGGGTATCACTAAGACGGGCGTATATATGCGTCCATTCCGGCATAGCCCAGACATTGTAGTCGTGTAATTGTCTCCCCGGGGGCGTTTGCACGAGGCTTCCGATTATATCTACGAAACCTAAAATGGCAGACTGGAGAACTGTTGTCTCACCCTCTTCGGATATGGCGGTGACTTGGCAAGAAAAATACGGCATACCATATTCCCAACCGAGAGTATCCCACATAGCCCTGTATACCACCGCATATTGTTCCGTGTCGGGAAGAAGCCGCTCTTCATTGAGATAAGTATCATTCGACCACGCATATCGGACAACTGTCCCTTCCACATCCGGAGCGCGCAGAATCACCGTGTCGTCCTTGTAGTCCGCAATATAGTAATACATATCTCGGTTCAAAAAATAATCAGTGGCATTAGGCAAAACGGTGTCATACTCACCCTGCCAGTGTATCGCCGAAAGCCGTTGGCCCGTATACAAGACCTTGCGCTGGCNGTCGAATTGTACCTGTATGTTGTCCGTCCTCTCGCCGGTGTTCCAGCGGTAGATATAATGCCAATCCTCCCTGTCGGCACTGTCGTACAGGGACGATAGTTGCAACACATCGTCGAACCCCAAACGGACTGTATCGACTTTGAAGATATGAAGCGTGTCTATATTCTGCTCCTGGGCGTATGCGATACCCCCCAAAAAGACTATCCCCGCCCATAAACTTATAAGGATACAGACGGGGATAGTGAAAGTTTTTACGGGGCGCATACTATTTTACTTGAATAGTCTCCGTGAAGATAACCCGATTGCCTACCATTACTTTCACAATATAGTAGCCCGGCTTTCCCTTTGTAGAAAGCGTGCTCATTCCGAGAGCATCCAGATATCCCGTAGAAACCAAATTGCCGTAAATGTCGTATAAGGAAACCGAAGCGCGTTGTCCGGCAGACGCAACTTTCTCATAATCTGCATAGACCACTTGGACTTCCGAAGCATCAATGTTCTTAACCGTGACTCGACGTCCTCTTTGTACATTCGGAAATTCCATGGTATAAATCTCTAAATCTTCGCTTTGCCCCTCTATAAGTTCACTTCGTTNCTTTATAGAAGACGTACAGGCGACAGCGAATATATTTAGTGTAGGAGATATATAAGGGGCATTTTGTACACGGAATTTCTCTGTCAACCCCGTCCCCTTCTCCGTAGAAGGATTTCCCCAACCATAAGTCCACGCTACTTGGTATGTAAATGAAGATAACAAGGGCGGCGGGTTATAGGAAATCTCTAATTCATCTCCTTCATAAACACCCTTACTGAAATTCACAGTGNGTTTTCCCAAAGAAAAATCCTTGAGCTCGACTTTTATGGTATCATTGGAGGTTAGATTTTTTATAACAAAGTTCCCCTTAAAAACTACAACGGGGGGGGGNTAACTATCATAGAGGACATAGCGACCATAGTGCACACGGCCACCNAAAGAGTACATGTCAGTTTTTTCATAGTCTTAAATTTTTAGTTAGACATTTACTGAATTGCTACAAATATACAAAAATTTTTGTAAATCACAAAAATAATTGCAATTATGTAGAACTGTCCTAATTGAAGAAACGCCAATTTGTAAACAGGTTTCTCCTCTAAGGGAAATCAAAAATTTTCGTAAGTTTAGGTTTTGAAATTCGTAACTTTATGAGGATGAAACGATATTTGGGGACCGTGTGGACGGCTATCCTTTTGTGTTTGTGTTCTTCTCTTTCGGCGCAGGACATAAGCGTGCAACATCTATGGGGAAAATCTATNGGCAAGGCNCANACCGATAGNGATTTTCTGATTTACGATGCTTTCTGTCANGAAATCTACTATTTTGATTCTCTCCCAATGATTTATATTGTCGGTAAAGCCGAAAGCGGCACAGGTTTGGAGATTAAACGAAGAGAGAATACCTATTGTTACGAGAAAGACGACTATACCGATGCCTTTCTTGCCTGCTATTCCTTAGACGGAGAACTGCTTTGGAGCACCTATCTGCCGGCTTTGGAAGAAGGATATTATAATGCCTTTGCCACTCTAATCACACTAAACGGAACAAACAANACGCTGTTGGTAGTGGTAAACTCGTATGCCNTACAGGGTANCATAGAGAAAACNAAATCNTTGATNCCNGCCTGTCANGGNNANTTNAACTGCTTTGTATTCAGTTTTGACGGAAAATTATTGAGTTCAAAAAGTTTTACTTCTAAACCCACCGTTTCTTTCTCTCCCAATCCCGATTATCTTCCTCTGTTCTTCCAAGCGNNTAAATCTCTTGAAGATAGTACCACATTCTATTTTTCGGGAATCACCTATTTTAACACGTATAATGAAGCAACCTTTGTTCTCTCTATGGCCAGTTCAGTTTGGTTGGATTTGAACGGTGACGCATTCAATCATGATGTCAAATGGTTCTTTCAGCATGATTACACCACNGATTACAATGCCTCTGCCAATGTTTCTTTGGTGGTACAGCCACGTAAATTTCCCTTTGGATATTATAATACTTTTTCCCTTTTGCGCCATCATACCTCCTCGGGCGAAAAAACATGGAAATGCACCCGTGAACCGGGAGGGCTGCAATCCGANGATAAATTTTCCGAAGAAATTCTGTATTCTTCAGGAGGAGAAGATCAGNCGATTTTTAGGGAAAGATGGCAGAGCGTCACGCAGACAAACTTGCAATATTATGCGAATCCGATAAACACGTATATCAATTGGGAGGAATGGGGGGATACCATACATAAGTATTCCATTTTCCCCGGAACAGTTCAGAATATAGAACATTGTAAACGAGGATATTTAGTACAGGGTATTCATTGCCTCGACTACGACAACAGATTCTTCAAAAAAGACGGTAATCCTTACACCTACAGTCATGATACTCTGCATAAGATTCCCCGTGGTCGTGGCTTTTATCAAGAACGCAATAAAGAATTCAAAACGTCCCCCTATTTACTTATATATGAAGGCCAAGACCTTNATATAGGTCAAAATAATTACGATTATAAACCTCCTCTTTGGGGAACATACCTAAATGTGGATTGGATGTATGAAGACTTCTTTCACGTTACCGACAGTGCACAATGGAAGGATATCTATCAACCTTATAAGGCAGTATTATTGTCTCCTGATGACGATAGATTTTTCTTGATAGGCAATGCCAGGAGTATCGGAAACGACCTAATCGACAATCTTCCGATGACGGAAGAAATTTTTCATCATCAAGGGGTTATTATGGCGTTTTCTGTATCGGATTGTCCACCCCAATCCACCGCCTTTCAAGACGTGCGTTTCCTCTGCCCCGACGATTCGGTGGAACTGAAACTTTCTCCCGATTACACCGGCTTCAAGTTCCGCTTCGATCCTGTCTTTTTAGCCGATGGCTCCATTGTGCTCAACGCCGACAGTTCGCGCGTCTGGGTCAGGAAAGAGGGAACTTTTGCCGCCACCTTGGACGGTTCTTCCTTGGGTTGTCCCGATGTTTCGGTAGACACCGTGCGGATTTCGTTCAGCCCCTATCCCGAACCCGTCAGCGCCCTGAACCCCGACACCACGATTGCGGCCTGCGCCGCGACGGGCGTGGTTCTGCCGGCCGTCACCGCTCCCGACACTTCCTTTTCCTATCTTTGGTTCGACGGCGACACCGTTTCTCCAAAAACCGTGCGCTTCGCCTACGACAGTCTTTTCTTCGCCTCCGTGCAGGTGGACGGCTACTGCTCCTCCTTCCGCGATTCGGTACGCATACGCTTCCTGCCGCCCTACGTGGAATTGAGCGGCGATTCCCTGCTCTGCACGACGCAGGTTTTCGCCGACACAAGCGTGCTGCTGTGTCTGAACGCACGGCAGGACTATTTTCCCGATGCGGACTGGATTTTCCGCTGGCGGATAAACGGCCGGGACGCTTCCGATAAAGATTCCCTCGTGCTGCGCTATGCCGATCTGGAGGAAGCCGGCATCAGCTTCAGGACCGCCCTCGTCACCCTTGCGGTCTCGCTCTCCGATGCCGATGTGGACGGCTGCACCGCCCGCGACACCCTGGTGCTCTCGCTGGCTTCCCTGCCCGATGATTCGGCCAACCGCTTCCTGCCGCAGAGCGAGATTCTCTGCGCCCACCAGGACATAGACCTCTTCGTGCCCCCGGCCGCCGCCGATGCCTACCGCTGCTACTGGCTCGACAGGGACAGCATCGAACTGCCCTA
>JAAVBQ010000023.1 GCA_014803485.1 bacterium
AGTAGATCTTGGCTTCCGCCGTGTCGCAGCTGAGAACAACCGTGGTGCCCTTTTCCACTTCGCCCGCCGCAACGCTGAATTTCGGCATGGGAAGGGTGTCTTTTTCCACTACCACGGGGTCTTCAACCTTAACCGTGTAGGCGACTTCCGCTATTTCCGACTTTGTTTCGCCTCTGATGGCAATGGCCTTGATGGTCATNGCCGAATCGATGGAGATTTCGGCCGTNTATTCGGTGCTTTCGGCCGTGGGTTCGCTACCGTCTACCGTGTAGTGAATCCCGGCATCTGCTGTAATACACGTAAGCTCTACCTTCGTGCCCTTTTCCACTTCACCGGCTTCTACGCTGAATGTCGGTGCTGCGGGAAAGACCTCTATGTTCAACGGGATTCTCGCCAAAGGCGCATAATTATTGGCATCGTTGGCTATCGTGATATATTTGCCTTTATCATCGACATAACCCAATTCAACAGCCATCACGGGCGGAACGATGGACGACACCGTCAAACGATANTACACGGTCCGTGCGCCTTTTGTGTTATCGCATACGCGTGCATCGACAACATACGGATTCCCTTCTTCGTCTTNAGCCGTAAAGTCTTCATTATTGGGAATGGCCGCTATGGGAACGGCGTTGTAAAGATCGGCCAAAACCGCTTCGGTATATTCCGTCCAATCGCTTGTCTCATCGAGGCGGTATTCCAATTTTATGCCCTCAGTGGTGGCAGTTTTTCCCCTAAAGGCAAAACCTATCTTTTCCTCATAATTTTTCGGGTCCATCGTGCAGGAGAACGTAACCGAACCTCCTTGGGCCACCTTCAGNACCTCGGGCGTAATTGTCAAGGTAGGCATTTTATCCNTCTGATCGCCGCCTTTAACCGTATAGGTTACTGTCTTTACGTCGGAATATTCCATGGTTACGCTAAACTGCGATGCCGAAAGAATCTTGCCGCTTACCGCACGGATGGTCTGACCTTTGTAGATCTTGATAGGCGCATCGTCCGTATACATGAAGCATTTGAAACTCGCGAAGTTGTCATAAGTCAATTCCACATCCTCGTCGTCGATGGCATAGAGCACCGTTTCCGCATTGGTGGGTNTAAGTATCAACTCGGTACCTGCATCTACTTCACCTTCCNCCACACTGAAAACGGGAAGTCCTACNCCCGTGGGTTCTTCGCCTCCTTCTTTTTCACCTTCGACCGTATAGGTCGNCGTCATCTCATCGCCATAGACCAGATCTCCCGTGGACGAAGCGTCGATAACCGCACGCGCGCGAATCTTGAACGGGCCGTTTTCTTCCGGTGCCGTGATGGGGAAAAACCATTTCCCAAAATCCGGAGAATAAACCGCTACCTTATAGTCTGTTCCTAAATTCGGATAACGGGGCTCCTGTCCGTACGAAATCGTAAACAGGGATTGTACCATTGTTTCCAGAACATCGCCATCCGTTTCGAGTTCCGTATCCGTATCGTCGCCTTCCACATAAATAAGGAAAATTTCATTGGTGGCGCCGGTTAATTCCTCAGGAATCGTACACGNTATCTCGGCACCCTGTTTAATGGTTTNTCCCGTGGCCGGTTCCAAGGTCGTTTCGCTTAATTTGACCTTATAGGTTGCCGACACCACATCCGAAATCTGATCACCTTTTACCGTAATGGCTTTGATGGTCTGACCCTTCCGGATAGAGATGGGATTGGTATATTTTGTTCCCGTTGTAGCCGTCGGATCTTTGGGGGCGGCNCCATACGTATAACGTATTTCCACATCGTCTCCGCTTTCGGTTGTAGAAAGGGCCACGGTTGCATCTTTGGCTTTGTAAATAAAGGTGAAACCGTCTGCCTTGTCGAAGGTAGGCGCAGCCACCGTGGTGGGCGTCGTTTCGCCTCCACCTTCCGTTTCACCGTCGGCAAATGCCNNTCCAAANCCGANGAGCAGCATCAAACTCAAAAAGAGCCAGGTAATTTTTTTCATAATCATCTGTTTTTATTAAGTATTTATATATTTATTTTATTTTTAACTACAATATGCCTACAAATGCGTTTGCAATTATAATACAATAATACAGNATATACAAACTTTAAAAAAAATTTAACNAAAGTTTCATTATTCCACGCGNAGNACNAGNCCTTTGAGGTATTCGCCTTCGGGGTGGTAGATGTTGACGGGGTGGTCGNCGGGTTGGGTGANCTGATGCAATATCTGCACCTTGCGGCCTGTTTGGGCGGCGGCGCTGAACACNGCNAGNCGNAANTCTTCCTTGCTCACGGCCTGCGAACACGAAAAGGTGAAGAGGATGCCTCCGGNCGCGATATTGCGGATGGCCGCCGCGTTGAGTTTGCGATAGCCTTGCAGGGCTTGCCNCAACACTTTCTGATGTTTGGCGAAAGCGGGCGGATCCACAATCATAAGGTTGTATCGGGGGGCATCGGGGTCTTGTTCGAGATGATGAAAATAGTCGAAAGCGTCTTGAGCGTAGGCTTCGTGGGCTTTGGCCGNCTCCCCGAAATTGANGNNGACATTGCGCCGGCACAGTTCCACGGCCTTGGCCGAAGCGTCGACCGAGTGCACGAGCTTGGCGCCGCCGCGCAAGGCATAGAGCGAAAAACCGCCTGTNTAGCAAAACATATTGAGCACGTTCTTGCCTTTCGCATAGTGTTCCACCAAGGCCCGGTTCTCGCGCTGGTCGACAAAAAATCCCGTCTTCTGCCCCTGCACCCAGTCGGGATAGAACTTGATGCCGTTTTCGACAGCCACGGGAGCGGTCTCCNGGGTTGTTTCGGAGGCCTCCAGATAGCCGTCCTTCACCTCCAGTCCTGCGTTGAACGGCANGGTGGATTCCGATTTGTAGTAGACGTTCTTGATGAATTTGCCGCAGGTTTTAAGAATGGCTTGGGCAATGATTTCGCGGTCTACGTGCATGCCCACCGAATGGGCCTGCATCACGGCCGTGTCGCCGTATACGTCCACCACCAGGCCGGGCAGGAAATCGCCNTCGCCGTGCACCAAGCGGAAGCAGTTGTTGTCTTTGCGGGGAAAACAAAGTTCCTTGCGCAGTTGCAGGGCTTTTTCCATGCGGTCTTCGTAGAATGAGGCGTCTATGGCGCCTTNGTCGAAACGCAGCATCCGCACGGCGATGCTGCCTATCTGCACGTGNCCCGCCCCGAGTATCTGTCCTGTGGAGGAAAGCACCTGCACTTTGTCGCCTTCCTGCACGGCGTTTTTCTTGGAAAGNGGCTCGGTGCGGGCTATGGCGCCCGAAAACACCCAGGGGTGAAAGCGTTTCAACGACTCTTCCTTGCCGGGTTTCAGTATGATTTTTGCGTACACGGTGGGGTTTTGTTTTCTCACGTTCTTTTTATATTAATATATCATACACCTCACATCCCAAGGCTTCACTCATACGTTCCCGCAATTCCAACGAATCGAGCGTATAACCCTCGGGCGAAAACGGGTTCACGCACACGCCCAAAATTTCGGGTTGTTGCANCACACACAGACGGGAGCCGCTCCGCGTAAAGGCATCGAAAACCTGACGGCTCACGAACAGTTTGCTGAAATCGCTCACCACCACGTCGGGACGCGGGTTCCGGCCCGTCAGAAACCGCAGGAACGCATCGTTCAGAAGCCCCGCCACATAGAGTTTGCAACCGGCGCGGAAATAGGGTTCCATCTTGTCCAGATGCTTGTCGGCCTGCAGAAGCGAGGGGATTTGCAGGTCGCACACCTCGCCCTTTGTGTCGATACCGTAAACGCCACCCTTGAGTTCGGCCCAATCTTCCGACACCTTTTCCGAAAAAACGGGCAGGTTCATCAAAGCATATTGCAACTGCGTCCTGCGCACCAATTCGCCTATGTTCTTGGANAGCGCCGCNCCCGTGCACAGAATCATGGCGCGCGACACAAAGGGCGAAGCGAGGCTCATGCGCGACAGAGCGCCGTCGATAATGGCCGTGCGCACACCCAAGGCGTGCATCTGTGCGATATATTTCCGAAGTCCTTGGGTGTGTGCGAAGCCCGAAAGGATGAGTTTTCCGGGCGTGAGCACGCGGGCGGTGACCAGACGTCCGCAGGCGGTGTTTTCGCGGCTTATGTCGACAATTTCGGCCGTAAGNCGGCGCAGGGCGTAGTGCCGCTCGGAGGTCTGCACCCACATGCCGGGATAGAAATTCAGCTCGGGTTTGGCGGTCTTGAGCAGACTATCGGTGCTTTCGCCGTCCATGCCGATGGAGGTGACGGCTATTTGCGAGGCCTTGTCTGAAGCGGCGTGATGGTTCAGCAGGGCGCGCAGGCAGACCGTCTTGCCCACGTTCTTGGCCATGCCCACCACCGAAAGGCTTTCGTAATCGAGTATGTGGTTGAAAAACTCAGGTATCACAGGTCAAAGATACATAAAGTCGAGATTTCATTTATCTTTGCGTTATGGCAGAAAAGATTTCCAATCCTCAATCTCTCGAAACCGAACCCATANCCAANNTNCTNTNGCAGTATGCGGTTCCTGCCATNATCACNACCCTNTCCACCTCNCTCTACAANCTCATCGACCGCATCTTTATCGGACAGGGGGCGGGCGCCATGGCTATTTCGGGGCTTGCGTTGAGTTTTCCCATCATGAATTTCCTGCAGGCGTTCGGCACGTTGGTGGGCGTGGGTGCTTCCACGCGCATCTCGATTGTGCTGGGCATGCACGACCGCAAGTGGGCGGAACATATCTTGGGAAACGCGCTCATCCTCACTTTCACTTTCTTCGCGTTGCTCTGCACAAGCGGCTTGCTGTTTCTGGAGCCTCTCCTGCGGGCTTTCGGCGGCAGCGAGAACACCATTCCCTATGCGGCAAGCTATATGAAAATCATCATTCCCACGTCTATACTTTCCAATCTCTCGTATAGTTTCTGCAATATCATACGGGCTTCGGGTTCGCCGCGCAAGTCNATGACNATTATGNTNATAGGGGTTGCGGCNAATTTGATTTTGGATCCGATTTTCATCTTTGTCTTCAAGATGGGCATTCAGGGGGCGGCCATCGCCACGGCCATTTCCATGGGCATCACGGCTTTCCTCACCATGCGCTATTTCCTGAAAAAATCGTCGTATCTGCATTTTACGCTCGAGGCTCTGCGTCCCAAGCTCAAGATTATCCGCAATATCCTTTCCATTGGTGTGGCACCTTTTCTCATCAATCTCGCTTCGAGTTTGGTGACGGTGGTGCTCAACAATCGTCTTTACACTACAGGCGGCGACTTGGCGGTGGGTGCCAACGGCATCATCAACAGCTATGCCATTTTGTTCGTGATGTTCGTGATAGGGCTTTGTCAGGGCATGCAGCCTATCGCGGGCTACAANTACGGTGCCAAGCGCATAGACCGTTCCAAGAAGGTGTTTCAGCTTGCGGTGTGGGTGGGTACGATGATTACCTGTCTGGGGTTTGTGATGATGGAGGTTTTTNCCGTCACGGCGGCGAAAGTNTTTACTTCGGATGCGGATTTGATTGAAATCACCCGCTCGGGCTTGCGGTTCGTGTTCCTGATGTTTCCTTTCGTGGGCTTCCAGATTGTCACCACCAATTTCTTTCAAGCTTTGGGNAAGGCACATCTATCTATNTTCTTNAGCCTTACGCGACAGGTCCTTTTTCTCATCCCCTCTCTGTTGATTTGCTCCCANTTCTGGGGCTTGAACGGGGTATGGGCCGCCACGCCCGTGGCCGACTGCCTGGCTATCATCGTCACCGCCGTCATCCTCCGCCTCCAACTGCGGAAGTTGTAGGACAGGGTTTTTATTTCTCGCGGAAATAGACGCGGACGGGGACGCCGCTGAAATTCCAGATGCGGCGNAATTGGTTTTCCACAAAGCGTTTATAGGGGTCTTTGATGTATTGCGGAAGATTGCAGAAAAACACAAACGAGGGATAGGGCGTNGGGAGTTGCGTGATGTATTTTATCTTGACCGANTTTCCTTTGTAGATGGGCGGCGGGGTCTGTTTGAGCAGGGGCAGCAGCATTCCGTTGAGTTCGGAGGTGGAAATGCGGCGGCTCTTGTTGTCGTAGACTTCCTTCACCTTCTCCAAAACNTGATAGATGCGCTGTTTCTTGACCACCGAGGTGAACACCACCGGCACGTCGTTGTCGGGTGCCAGACGGCCGCGCACGAAGGCTTCGAATTCCTTGAGCGTNTTGTTNTCCTTCTCNACCAANTCCCATTTGTTCACCACAATCACCACGCCTTTGTTGTTGCGGCGCGCCAAACCGAAAAGATTGAGNTCCTGCGCTTCCAATCCTGCCGTGGCATCGAGCATCAACACNCATACATCGCTGTTTTCGATGGCGCGNATGGAGCGCATAACAGAATAAAATTCAATNTTTTCTGTTACTTTNTGCTTGCGGCGGATACCTGCGGTGTCCACCAAATAGAAGTCGAAATCGAAGCGGTTGTAGCGGGTATAGATGGTGTCGCGNGTGGTGCCCGCTATCGGGGTGACGATGTTGCGGTCTTCNCCTATGAAGGCGTTGATGATGGAGGATTTGCCCACGTTGGGGCGACCTATGACCGTAACGCGAGGAAGGTCGTCGGGAATGGTTTCNTTGTTATCGGTAAAATCCTTCACCACTTCGTCTAAAATCTCGCCCGTGCCCATGCCGTTGACGGCCGAAAGCGTAAAGAGGCGCTCAAATCCGAGGGCATAGAACTCGGCGGCGTTCTCCNTTNTCTGCGCNTGGTCTATNTTGTTGACAANNAGNANNACGGGTTTGTCGGTGCGGCGCAANAGNCCNGCNACGTCTTCGTCCATNGGGGTGAGGCCTTCGTTGCCGTCCACAAGGAAAAGTATCACGTCGGCTTCATCCACCGCCAACTGCACTTGCCGGCGGATTTCGGTGTTGAAGTGGTCTTCGTCGTCGAGCANGTAGCCGCCNGTGTCGATTACCGAAAATTCCTTGCCGTTCCAGTCGCCTGTGCCGTAGTTGCGGTCGCGCGTCACACCGCTGGTTTCGTCCACAATGGCGCTGCGGGTTTGGGTGAGCCGGTTGAAGAGGGTGGACTTGCCTACGTTGGGGCGGCCCACTATGGCGATGATATTGCGCATGACGATGATTTTTTGTGGTAAAAAAAAGGCTTGCGCAAACGTTTCTTGTGCAAGCCTCTTTAGTAGCGGGGGCAGGATTCGAACCTACGACCTCCGGGTTATGAGCCCGACGAGCTGCCTCTGCTCTACCCCGCAATGTGGGCGCAAAGGTACTACTTTTTTATTTAACCACAAAATGGCGGGGCGCGAAGCCAAAATTTCGGGGNAATCGGGGAATCGGCGGTTTGAAATTATGCTTGGGGAACATTATGTTTTCGGAGCATAATTATTTTTCGTTTGACCGACTTTTTATATTAATATTGNTTGAGGATTGCAACCGGGTTGTAAAATAAATGTTGTAAGTTTGTCGATGTTAAAAACATTAACGACATTGCATTATGATACGAAAAGCCTCATATCCGTTGTTGAAACTGCATTGCGCCGGTTGTGCGCACCGTTCCGAGGGCATCGCCGCCAAAGTGGAGGGCGTGGAGAAAGCCTCGGCCAACTTCGCCGCCGGATTGCTCTACGTGGAATACGACCCTGAACGCTTCCGCGCCGAAGACCTCAANGCCGCCATCGACCACGCGGGATACGAACTGATTATCGACAGCGAAGACCCTTTCAGCGAACAGGAAAAACAAAATCGGAAAAACTACGCCACCTTGCNCAANAAAGTGCTTTTCACATGGATTCTTGCCATGCCTCTCTTGGTGCTGGGTATGGCGCACGGNTGGCATTTTGCGGGCAAAGACCTCATCCTGATGGTGCTTTCGCTGGCCATCCTGCTTATCGGAGGCCGCGACTTTATCCGCAACGCCTGGATTCTGGCCACACAACGCAGCGCCAATATGGATACGTTGGTGGCGGTGAGCACGNTGGTGTCTTTCATCTTCAGCCTTTTCACGCTCTGCTTTCCGCANTTNTGGGAAGCGAGAAACATAGAAGCCCATGTCTATTTCGAGGCGTCGGGCATGATTATCGCCTTTGTGTTGTTGGGTAAGTTGATGGAGGGACGCGCCAAGAACGGCACTTCCAAAGCCTTGCAGGATCTGATGCACTTGCAACCGGCCACCGCCTTGCGCATAAACGCCGACGGCACGGAAAAAGANGTGGGCGTGAAGGAATTGCAAACGGGTGACCGCGTGCGCATTCTGCCGGGAGAGGCCGTTCCCGTAGACGGGGTGGTGCTGGCGGGCAGTTCGTATGTGGACGAAAGTATGCTCACCGGCGAACCGTTGGCGGTGAACAAGACGGTGGGCAATAAAGTGGCCGCNGGCACCATCAATCAGAAAGGGTCCTTGGAGGTGGAAATTACGGGCGTGGGCCAAAGCACGGTGTTGGCGGGCATTGTACGCATGGTGCGCGAAGCGCAGGGCAGCAAGGCTCCCGCACAACGCATNGCNGACAAGGTGGCGGGCATCTTCGTGCCCACTATCCTTATTCTTTCGGTGGTGACTTTTGCGGCTTGGTTGATTTTTGGGGGNTGGGGTGCATTTCCCCGCGCGTTGGTGTGCGCTCTTTCGGTGTTGGTGATTGCCTGCCCCTGTGCCTTGGGGCTTGCCACGCCTACCGCCTTGATGGTGGGCATGGGNCGNGCGGCGCAAAATCACATTCTGATTAAGGACGCGGCGGCTTTGGAGGAAATCTGCCATATAGACCGCCTGGTGCTGGACAAGACCGGCACGCTGACACAGGGAAAGCCCACGGTGGAAGAGGCGGTGATGACAAACCCGCAGGATGCGTCTTCGATGAAGGAACTTGCGGTATTGAGGGCCGCCGANAGGAAGAGTGAACATCCTTTGGCGGGCGCGGTTGTAGAGTGGATTGATGAAACTTTACGCCGGTGCACCGCGCCCGTGGACGACATTCCCGCCGAGNCTATCGAGGATTTTGAATCTCTCCCCGGCAAGGGCATCCGCTTCCGCTACGCCGATAAAACGTATTGGGCAGGCGGTGTGAATATGGTGNAGGAGATGATGACGGACACGGCTCCGTCTTGGTTGGAGGCCTGCACCGAACAGGAATCCATCCTCATCGCTTTCGGGCAGGGACCGGACCTTTTCTGCCGCTTGGCTTTGAGCGACGCGCTCAAACCCTGCGCGNCCCAAGTGGTGGAGCGGCTTCAACAAGACCGCATCGAAGTGCATATGCTTACGGGCGACCACGAGAAAAACGCCGCCGCAGTGGCCGCAAAAACCGGCATCACGCACTACAAAAGCAATATGTTTCCGCAAGACAAACAAGACTACATCACCGCCCTGCAAGCCGAAGGCCACAAGGTGGCGATGGTGGGCGACGGCATCAACGACAGTCAGGCGTTGGCGGCGGCCGATGTGAGCATGGCTCTCAAACGCGGCACCGACATAGCCATGAATGTGGCTTCGGTGGTGCTTATCGGCAACGAGAAAAACGATTTGGANGCCATTCCCAAGGCAGTGAAACTCTCGAAGAAAACACGCCGCATCATTCAGGAAAACCTGTTTTGGGCGTTCATCTACAACGTGGTGGGTATCGTATTGGCCAGCGGTCTGTTCTATCCCGTCTTCGGGTGGATGCTCAACCCCATGATAGCCAGCGCGGCCATGGCGTTCAGCTCGGTGAGCGTGGTGAGCAACAGCCTCCGCCTCAAGTGGGTCAAAGTAGCCTAATCTTCNTCGAAATCCTTGAAGCGGTCTATCTCGCGTCTTTCGCGTTTGGTGGGACGGCCCGTNCGGGGGTCGCGCCTTTCGAAAGCNGGGGCGTGCCGCANCGCNATNTTCTCCCTTTCTCCGGGGGCGGTTACATCGGTGGCGTATTGTGCCACCAAAGCGGCTCCCACGCGGTTTTTGGGCATATCCTCCACCCGATAGGAAAGCGTGATTCCNTGACGGCTCACATGCAACACCTGCCCTGCCTGCACTTCCTTGGCCGCTTTCACAATGTCCTCGCCCATGCGCACCCTTCCCAAGCGGCANGCNTCCGCCGCCTCGCTCCGCGTCTTAAACAACCTTATCGCCCACAGATATTTGTCGACCCGCATCACACCTCCTATTCCACACGATTGGCGAAAGCCTGCCAGCCTTGCGCNCGCAATTCGATGAGACTGCCGTTTTCGGGCACCATGCAACAACCCTGCGCCTGTTCGACCATATGGCCGATAATGCGGATTTCCTTGCAGTCCTTGATTTTTTCGTAGTCGGATTGGGACACGGTGAAGAGCAGTTCGTAGTCTTCGCCCCCGCTCAAGGCCGCCGTTTCGGGAAGAATCTTGAAAGCCTCCAACGCCTTGCAAGTTTCCATATCCACGGGTATCTTGCTCTGATAGAGCATACAGCCACATTTAGACGCTTTGGCGATATGCAGGATTTCGGAAGCCAGACCGTCCGACACATCCATCATCGCGGTAGGCTTCACATCCAGTTTCGNCAACAAATCCACAATGTCNANACGAGGTTCGGGCTTGAGCTGACGTTCGAGCACATACGAGAAATCCTTGAAGTCGGGCTGTATGTTGGGATTGGCCAAAAACTCGCGTTTCTCGCGCTCCANCAGCAACAAACCCGCATAGGCCGCCCCCAAGTCGCCCGACACGCAGAGCAAATCGTTTTCCTTGGCACCGCTCCGGTAGCAGACCTTNTCGCGGGGCGCCGAACCGAGAACGGTGACGGAAATGGCCATGCCCGAGCGGCTCGACACCGTATCGCCTCCCACCAAATCCACGCCGTAGCGGTCGCAGCACAACNTCATGCCCGCATAGAGCTCTTCCAGAGCCTCCACCGAATANCGGTTGGAAACCGCCAGNCCCACCAACACCTGCAAAGGTTTTCCGTTCATGGCGGCTATATCGGAGAGATTCACCGCAATAGCCTTGTAGCCGAGATGTTTCAGGGGACAATACGTCATATCGAAATGCACNCCCTCCATCAACAGGTCTTTCGACACCAACTGCACGTGTCCTTCGGGAATCTGCANCACCGCCGCATCGTCGCCCACGCCTTGAAGCGTGCTTTCGGGATGATGAACGGGTAAATCTTTCGTGAGGCGTTCGATAAGGCCGAATTCGCCTAAATTTTCCAATTCCGTGCGGTTTTCGCCGCTTTTATTTTCAAAATTCTCCATAATCTTTATGTTAATATTTCCGNTGCCACAGACGCATTACATCCCCATGTATGGAGAAACGGCCGTGGCCGTGCAAATCGCTGTGACGGGTGAGGCTTTTCGCCCTGCGCGANAAGATGAACATGGGCATGGACGCACCCACNGTCATGGTGATAATCACCGTGCAGGTGATGATGGTGTTGAAGAAAAAGCTGTTGAGATGCGGCATGGCCAAAATCGGTTCACGCACATTCTGCATGAAGAGAATGATGTTGAACACGGCGCGGTAGGCATACATACCCGGCACGAACGGCAGGAGGGCGGGAATGTAGAGCGTTGTCATGGGACACTTCACCCACGCNCCCAAGGGCAAACTCAGGAAACCGATGAAAAGCCCCGCCAGAAGCGTGGAGGTGGCGATGTCCCAGCCTACCGACCGCATCAGCACGTAGCGCAAGGCATAGCCCAAGGCAGCCAGAACGGCNATAGGGAAAAACGACTTGACGGAGGGGCCTGAAACCGCGCCGAAACCGCAGGCTGCCACAGCCGCNAACAGACCGCGCACCACGGTTTCATTCAGGAGATTGCCGCTCTCGGCCATCTCGCCCCCGAAAAGCAGACCTTTCTCGAAAATCACCATAGACACCGAAAGNCCCACCGCCAGGCAGACCACAATCAGGAACGCCCTCACGATACGNGCGAAACCTATCAGGGTGTTGCCTTCGATAAGGTCGATGACCCCTGTAATCATAGGCACTCCCGGAATCATGAAAAGCACGCTCGCCGCCACNGCCACTTCGGCGGTGGCTCCCGGCACGAACACCGCCAGCGAAGCCAATGCCGACGAAACGAACGACACCGCCAGCACCGCGATAAAGTGATCCATCCCTCTCTTTTTGAGNAATCGCAACAGATTATAACCCAACCAAGAAGCACCGAAAACAATGGGCATCGAAAGGAAATTTCCGCCTAAGAGATAGCAGAAGCAGGCGTTGGCCAGCGCCACCACCAGCGCCACCACCCAACTCNTNANACGGGGACGNGAGATGATTTCCTTGTATTCGCGNTCCAAGTCTTCGAGCTTCATGCCGGGATTGTCGTAGACTTTCCAGCTGAGCGCACTCAGTTCGGAATTGTGGTGAAAGCTCACGGGAACCTCGGGAATGCGCACCACTTCGGTATACATCTCGTTCTCTTCCTTGTCGCTGAGCGTAAGGATGATGTTTGTGGCGAACACCGACATATTGAGATTGAGTCCGTAGCCGGACGCAATACGCCGGGTGTTGCGGATCACACGCGAGCAATGCACGCCGCTGCCCAACAACATGGAGGCGTAGTCGGCGATAAACCGGGTGAGTCTTTTAATATCTTTCATTTCAAAAAAGTTCCATCATTTCCTCGGCTTGGTCTATCACACGCCATGCTCCTGCCTCCTCCAATTCCCTGCGCNCACGGAACCCCCAGCTCACCCCCAGACAACGCATACCCGCGTTGGAAGCCGTCATCACATCCACATCCGAATCGCCTACAAAAAGCGTTTCCTCCGCCTCCACCTGCATCNGCCTGCAAAACCTGTAAACCCCGTCCGGGTCGGGTTTGAGCGGCAAGCCCTCCTGCCCGCCCTGCACGAAATCGAAACGCCACGCGCCCAATAATCCCTCCACAATCCNGCAAGCGATGGCATGCGGTTTGTTGGTGAGCACAGCCTTGCGGACTCCCGTTTCGGTCAGATAATCCAAAACCTTGTCTATCCCCGCGTAAAGACGGGTCTTCACCATGCAATTCCTGCCGTAGTCTTCCAAAATCAAATCGTGGCAACGGTCTATTTCCNCGTCGGTGCGCGAAGCCTCCGGCATGGCCTGTTCGGTGAGCGCACGCAGNCCNTGCCCCATAAAAATCCCGTACTGTTCCACCGGCCANGGTGCATAACCCCGCCNGCAAAGCACGCGGTTGGTGGCCAGAGCCAAATCTTCCTTGGAATCGATGAGGGTGCCGTCGAGGTCGAAAATCACGGCTTTAAATCTGTTCACGCGCCTTTCATCCCTCCCCCGATGTCTTCCAGACGGACCAATTTGTTGGCAATGGCATATACAGTCAAACCCGCCGACGAATGGATGTTGAGCTTGGATGCGATGTTGCGGCGGTGCGTTACCACCGTATGCTGCGAAAGAAAAAGTTTGTCGGCTATCTGTTTGTTGGTAAAACCTTTCACTACATACGTAACGATTTCCTGCTCGCGTTGGGTGAGCGTTTTCTCTTCCTCGGAATCCTTGGGAGAAAGGGCTTCCATTCTGTCGCGGATTTGCTCGAAACCGTCGTAGATGCTGATCTGCGCATCGTATTCGGTGACAACGGAAAGGGAGGATAAATCGGAGAGGAAGGCCACGCAGAGAAGGTCGGGGCGGTCTGTCGTCGCCTTTATCCTGGACGGCGTTTCACCGCCCGCCCATAAGGGGTTTATCAGCAAAACGTCGGGCTTTTCCCTCTTGATTTGCTCCCTGAGACGGGAAACATCCTGTGTGCGAACCACCTGTACACCGGCGCGAATCTGCCCCAACATCGCGACCAAACCCGCATAAAGCAGGTCGGAAGACTCCACGATCATGCATTTCAGAAACCGTTTCATCGCACCTGTTTTTCAAGTTGTTCGATAAGGGGAACCAACAGGGCGTCTTCCACCTCGTTGTGTTCGCGCAGGTCTTCGGCGCACGTGAAGATATCGAAGAGTACGGCATTGAAAGCGTGGCCGGTGGCACCCTTGTAATACTTGATGAGAATGTCGCGCAATTCGTTGAGGCGGCTTTCTATCTGGTCGTGCCGCTTGCTGAACACCGAAATCTGATAGTTGTCGGCTTTCCCCTGCAAGAGATTGCGCACATGCGGAAACACGTTCTTTTCCTCGTAGGCCATGTGTTTCTTGACTTCGGCGATATATTCATCGAAAAACCGCAGCACCACCACTGACACATCGGCCTTGTCGTTCATGGCTTCCTTAAGCCTTTCCTTGATGCTGGGAAAACGGTATTGAAGGAAATATTCGTGCGCGTTGTGGAGATATTGGGTAATGGCTTCGGGTTTGAGGCTGCCGTCGGGCAGATGTTTGACCGGGCCGTCCTGCAGATTGAGGTTCACCACCGCCAAGAAAGTAGGGGTATCGACGCCGTTCTGCCGACAAACGTCGTCGATAGAGCTTTCGCCGAACCCCATGGATATGCCGAAACGGCTCAATACAAAGAGCATATTGATGTTTTCGGACACCAGGCCGGCCATGGAATCCTTGCCGGTATATGTTTTTTTTGCCGTCATCGAAATTGGTTTTATCTTTGCCCTATAGGATTTTTCTTGCCACTGCAAAATTAGAATTTTATGCGAAAGAAAAGAATCAAGGATTTGCTGGAATGCCTTGATGCGTGGGCTCCGTTTTCCACACAGGAAAATTATGATAACGCGGGGCTTGTTCTGGGGGACGAGGGGACGCTCGTAGACAAGGTTCTGGTTTGCTTCGACCTCACGCCCGATGTGGTGTTCGAAGCCATCACCGAGGGTGCACAGGTCATTGTTTCGCATCATCCTCCTATTTTTCACGGAATTAAGAAAATAGACCCCTCCACGAAATTCGGCACCATGCTCAAGCTTTCGATGGAGAACAATATTGCGTGGATTGCGCTCCACACCAATCTCGACAATGCTTGGAGCGGGGTAAATTCGTATCTGCGCGAAGCCTTGAAACTGCAGGACGCCGAGGTGTTGGTGTCTATGCCGGGTTCTCCACGGCCCGATACGGGGGCGGGGGTTATCGGAAACCTGCCAACGGCCNTGAAGCCCGAGGCGTTGATGGACAAGCTCAAGAAACTCACGGGAGCCGTGTGCATCCGCCATTCGGAGATAAGGCACAAGGTGAAGCGGGTGGCCCTGTGCGGGGGAAGCGGTTCTTCGTTTATCGGGGAGGCGCGCCGCAAGGGTGCCGACGTGTATGTGACGGGCGACCTCAAATATCACGATTTCGCGGACGCTGCTTTCGATATGGGTTTGATGGACATCGGCCACTATGAGAGCGAGCACTTTGCCGTAAAGCTTATCTGCGCGTATATTAGGAAAAAATTTCCTACCTTTGCCGTCTTGGTTTCGGAGCAGTCCGAAAACCCTGTTCATTATTACTAAATTGACGATTTATGAAGGCTAAGACCAGCACCGAGACAACCGCGCCCGCACCCAAGAATGTTTCCGAAGAGAGGGATTTGGACGTTGAGAAAAAACTCACCTCCCTTTATGCTTTGCAACATATTGATTCGGAAATAGATGCCATCCGCACTCTGCGTGGCGAGCTGCCTTTGGAGGTGCAGGATTTGGAAGACGATATCGCCGGCTACGAGAGCCGCATNGAGAAATTGCAGGACGAGATTGAGGAAATCAATCAGAACATCGCCGAACGCAAACACGCCGTCACCGACATCAAGGCGCAGATCAAGAAATACGACAAGCAGCTGAAAGAGGTGAAGAACAGCCGCGAATACGACAACCTCAACAAGGAAATCGAATATCAGACCCTCGAGAACCAACTGCACGAAAAGCGCATCAAGGAGGCCAACATCCTTTTGGAGAAGAAGACCGAAGATTTGGAAAAACTGCGTCACGCCCGCGAGGAACGTCAGAAAGACTTGGAGTTGAAGCAGAGCGAGTTGAACGAAATCGTGGCCGAAACCGAGAAGGATGAGAAGGAATTGATGAAGAGGTCCGAACTCTATCAGAAGCGTATCGAACCGCGTTGGCTGCACGTCTACAGCCGTATCCGCAACAACGCCCACAACGGCTTGGCCGTGGTTTGCGTGGACCGGGACGCTTGCGGCGGTTGCTTCAGCAAGATTCCCCCTCAACGGCAAATTGATATCCGCACACACAAAAAGATGATTTCCTGCGAATATTGCGGCCGCTTCTTAGTGGACGAAGACATCAAGGACAAGGCCGAAGAACTGTTGCAGAAAGACAAGAAATAAGCGTAGGGAAAATCATCCGGCCTGATGAATACCCAAACCGCCTATCTTTTATTGGGAGCCAACCTCGGCAACTGCATCAAGACCTTTGCCTCCGCCCGTCGCGAAATTGCCGACAGGGTGGGCGAAGTGATGAGCCGTTCGGGTATCTATACCTCGCCTTCGTGGGGTTTTGAAACGCCTGAGAAATTCTACAATCAAGCACTGGAGGTCCGCACNGAACTGGATCCNTTTGCGTTATTGCGGCGCATTTTGGATATTGAGAAGAAATTGGGGCGGGTGCGGCCCTTGCCGTCGGACACGGCGCAGAAAACCTATACGTCGCGCGTTATCGACATTGATATTCTTTTTTATTCGAATGCGGTGATTACCAGCCGCGACCTTGTTCTCCCCCACCCGCTTCTNCCGCAGCGTGCCTTTGCCCTCGTGCCTCTGTGCGAAATCGCGCCCGNCCTCCTGCATCCTGTTTCGGGGCTTTCGGTGCGGCAGCTTCTGTCGCAGTGTCCCGACAATATCGCGGCGGTGAAAAGGCAGCCCGATGCGGAGAACTACGTTTTCGGCTTCGAGAAGCAACAGGCGCCCGAANCGGCGGCGGAAACGGGAAACGACAAAACCTCCGACCTGCGTTTCCTGGCCATAGANGGCAATATCGGGGCCGGCAAGACCTCGCTTTCACGTAAGATTTCCGCGCAATTCGGCGCCAAACTGGTATTGGAGAAATTCGAGGAAAACGCCTTTCTTCCCAAGTTCTATCAAGATAAGGAGCGTTACGCTTTTCCTCTCGAACTCACTTTTCTGGCGGAACGTTACCGTCAGGCCAAGGAAGATTTCGTGCAGGAANTGTTCAGTCCNTTNATCGTGAGCGANTTTTCCATCAGCAAGAGCCTTATTTTTGCGCAAAACACGCTTCAGGAAGACGAATACGCCCTTTTCGCGCGGCTCTATCAAATCATCCTCACCACGATTCCCAAGCCCGACAAATACGTTTTCCTGCACAGCAACGTAGACCGTCTGATGCGCAACATCCGTTTGCGGGCACGGTCGTANGAGCAGAACATGGATGTGAACTATCTGCTNAAGATAGANNGNGGNTACGANGCCTATCTCAAGACCTTAGACCCTCAGAAAGTATTGATCATCGATGTTTCGGAAATGGATTTCATGAACCGGGAGGAAGATTATCTNGANATTCTCCGCCGCATCGGCCTGATGTAATTAAATCGATTTCCGGCAAATTGACCGCACGGCGGTTTTATCTTCTTCCAATTGGGTCTGCAAGGCGGAAAGGGACGGAAATTTCCGCTCGTCACGGATTTTCTCAAGCGTTTCGATACGCAGNCGGCTTCCGTAGAGATCGCCGCTGAAATCGAGGATATGCACTTCTATGGTGCGGGGAGGGGTGGCGATGGAGAGAGTGGGACGGGTTCCTATATTGAGCATGCCGCAAAAGACCTCGCCGGCCGTGCGGGAAACACGGGCGGGGGCGGAAGCCCGAACCTCGGCCACCGGCCATACGCGACAGGCAAAAACCCCCGAAGGCAAATCTCCGGGGGTCTCGGCCGCGATATTGGCGGTGGGGAAACCTATCGTCCGACCGATGCGGTTTCCCTCTACCACAATACCTTCGAAAATCATGCCTTATTCAAAAAGAATCACATCTTCCATGCGTGCCCACACCTGCGGTTCCTTCGCCTCGCGCACCTGCATGAGAAGCTTGTAGGCTTCGTTCCATTCGGCACCCATTTCTTCGGCCATGCGCATCTTCATCTTGGCGCTTGCCTTGGCGGAGAACATCTCCATGAGTTGGGCGACAAAATCCTTTTCCTTGGGATATTCCACGGTGGTATAGGTGTCGAGGCCGGCCAAGGAAGCCGCACAGGCAAGCGCGTCTTCCAGACCGCCGAGGCTGTCGACCAAACCAATCTGCAACGCGTTGGTGCCGCTCCATACACGGCCTTGTCCGATGGAATCCACCTGCGCCCACGTCATGCCGCGGCCAGCGGCCACCTTGCTCACGAAACCGTCGTAAATATCTTCTATGCTCTGCTGCATCACCGCCTTTTCGTAGGCGTTCATGGGACGGCTGACACTTGCGAAAGCCGTGGCGTTCTTGTTGGTCTTCACCTCGTCGAAATCGAAGCCGAGTTTCTTGGTGAGCAGTTCCTGCGCGTTGGGAATGGTGCCGAACACGCCGATGGAGCCGGTGAGGGTGTTGGGTTGGGCGAAAATCCTGTCGGCCATGCACGAAATATAGTAACCGCCGCTGGCCGCATAATTGCCGTAGGAAGCCACCACAGGCATCTTGGCTTTCACCTTCATCAATTCCTGATAGATGATGTCGGCGGTGAGCACGCTGCCGCCGGGCGAGTTGACGCGCAACACCAAAGCCTTGACGTTCTTGTCCTTGACGGCTTTCTGAATCTGCGCGGCCAAATCGGTGCCGATGTCGCCGCCCGAACCCGCGCCGCCTACAATCGTACCCTCGGCATAGACCACGGCGATTTTGTCTTTGGCCTTCTTGGTCTTGGCCGCATCGAGATTGGCCAGATAGTCGCCGTAGGAAACGATATTGAGGTCTTTTTCCCACAAACTGTCGGCCACACCCATGCGGGCGGGAAGAATTTTCTCCTTGATGTAGGAACGGGGCACCAAAGCGTCCACCAAGCCGGCACGGAGCGCACCAGTGGCGGTGAAGCCGAGCAGACTGTCGGCGATTTCGTTGAGACGGGCCTCGGAAATACCGCGCGAAGCGCTCACGTCGGCCAATATCTCAGGCCACATCGAACCGAACAACACTTCGTATTGGTGACGGTTGGCAGGGCTCATATCGGTGCGGAAATAGGGTTCCACGGCACTCTTGAACTGTCCGTGACGGATTACCTGCATTTCCACACCCACTTTCTGCAGAAAGCGCGTGTAGAACATCAGGCGGGCGCCCATACCTTGAAAAGTCAACATACCCTGCGGCTGCAGGAAAACGGAGTCGGCAAGCGAAGCCAAATGATATTCGGACGAACTGTAGCCGTCCGAGTAGCTGTAGATGTATTTGCCCGATTCCTTGAAGTCCGAAAGCGCCTTGCGCAATTCCTGCGCTGTGGCCAAGCCCAAGGAACCGCCCTCGCAGTTCAGATAGATACCCTTGATTTTGCCGTCGTTCTTCGCCGCTTCTATCACGCGGAGCATTTCGTTGAGCCCCAAGCTTTTCGACATATCGAACTTGGGATTGAGCGGAGAGATGTCCGAAAAACTCGAAGTGCGCGCCTGATCGTTGACGGCTCTGTTCAAATCAATTTGCAACACACTGTTGTCCTTGACGGAAACCGCAGGTGCCGAACTCTTGGAAAGCAGGGAACCCAACGAACCTATCATCACGAAAAACATGATGAACGCCACAAGGAGCATACCCACCACGGTGGCAAGAAGATACTTGAAAAATGATTTCATCGGTGTATGTTTTTTATATCATATAGACCCTTACAGGGGGCTAAAAATTACAAATCCTCCACAATTTCCAATTCGTTTATAAGCCTCCGCGCACCGGCGAATTTGTCGATGATGAAAAGGCAGTAGCGGATGTCGAGCATAATATTGCGGCACATCTGCGCATCGTAGCGGATGTCGCTCATGGTGCCTTCCCAGTTGCGGTCGAAATTAATGCCCACCAAATTGCCCTCGGCATTGAGCACGGGGCTTCCCGAATTGCCGCCCGTGGTGTGGTTGGTGCCGATGAAAGCCACCGGCATTTCGCCTCTCTTATTGGCGTAACGGCCATAGTCGGCGTTGCGGTAGAGTTCCTTGAGGCGTTCCTCCACCACATAGTCGTATATGTCGGGATTTTCCTTTTCCATAATGCCTTTGAGCGTGGTGTAGGGTTTGCAGACAAGACCGTCGGAGGGGCTGAAGCCGTTTACCTGTCCGTATGCGACACGCATCGTGAAATTGGCGTCGGGATAGAGCATTTCGGGACCGCTAAACGTTTTCATCTCCATTTGTCCGCGCATATATAACCGTTGCAGGCTGTCGATTTGCCGGCGGACGCGCGTTACGGCGGGAGCGATATTCGATAAATAGGTGTCGTAGACCGAGAGCGCATAACGATAGAGCGGGTCGTTCTGAATCAATTTTCTTTGCGCGGGCTTGAAATCCTGCAACAACGCGAGCATCTTTTGCGGTTGGGTGAAAACCGATTTCGTATAGAACCGTTCGATTTGAGCGGGATCGGGAACGGCGGCCGCAGATTTTCCGGCCTGTTTGGAGGCCATTTTCTCAAAAATCTCACGGTCTACCTCCGGGTTGTAGTTCTTATAGAAATCTGCGGCCGCCACACGATGTTTCTGCAAGGTCTCAGAGAAATTTTCTTCCGTTGCCTCGCACAAGGATTTGAACGAATAGGCAAACCTCACCGCTTCGGGTGCCAGCACGTATTCCTGAAAGACGACAGCCTCTCCCTGCACGGCTTCGAATTCTTCGTAGGCCTTTTGCAGAGCGGGCAGCACCGATGCATAGGCGGCACCTTCGGGCGTGGCCGTCCATTCGCCGAAGCGTTTTTCGTAGTCGCGCTTGCTGTTCACCACATCAAGACGTTCGATACCCTTTACCTCGCCTATCCATTTTTTCCAGCCGTTGGCGATGCTTGCCGCCTTGGCGGCGTATTGAATGCGGGTTTGCGCATCGCGGTCCATAGCCGCCTTGATAATCTCCAGACGAAGCGTGCGCGCCTCGATGCGCATGGGGTCTTCCTGCTTCAACACCTGTTCTACCGCGTATGAACTGAGGTATTCCTGCGTGCGGCCGGGATAGCCTATCACCATCGTGAAATCTCCCTCCTCGCAACCGCGCAAGTCTATCTTGAAATAACGTTTGGGCGAATAGGGCTTGTTTTCAGGACTGTAGGGGGCGGGACGGTTCGCCGTGTCGGCATAGATGCGGAACACCGAGAAATCGCCCGTATGGCGCGGAAACATCCAGTTGTCGGTGTCGCCGCCGAACTTGCCGATGTTGGAGGGCGGAGCGCCCACCAACCGTACATCCTCATACACTTCGTAAACAAAAAGAAAATATTGGTTGCCGTGATAGAAAGGCACCACACGGATTTCCTCTCCCTGCGCAGCCTCCTTCATCAAACGCCTCGAACGAGCGTCTATGCTGTCGCGACGCACGTTCTCGGCAAGCGACGTTCCGTTTTCCAAACCTGCCAAAACCACCTCGCTCACATCGCGCATCTCTTTCAGGAAACGCACCTTGAGGCCCGGACAAGGCAACTCCTCCGCAAAACTTTCCGCCCAGAAACCATCGGTGAGATAGTCGTGTTCGAGCGAAGAATGTTGCTGAATATAACCGTAGCCGCAATGATGATTGGTAAAGACCAGACCCTGCGACGAAACCACCTCGCCCGTGCAACCGCCGCCGAAAATCACCACCGCATCTTTCAGCGAAGAGGCGTTTACATCGTATACGTCTTCGGCAGTGAGCTTAAAACCCATTTCCTGCATACGGGCCTCGTTCTGCTTCAAAAACAAAGGCAGCCACATACCTTCGTCGGCACGTACCGTGGTGCAAAGGGAAAGACCTCCCAAAAACAGCGGCAAAAACATTTTTACGGATATTCGCATGGCAATGAGATTTGAAAAAATATCACTCTACCGTTACCGACTTGGCCAGATTGCGGGGCTGGTCCACGTTGCAACCTTTGTAAACCGCAATATGGTAAGCCAATAACTGCAAGGGAATACAAGCCAAAATAGGCACCAAAAATTCCTCCGTTTCGGGAATCTCGATATAGAAGTCCGACAGGTTCTTCACCTCCGTATCGCCCTCGCTGATAATGGAAATCACACGGCCTTTGCGGGCTTTCACCTCCTGGATATTGCTCACGATTTTCTCGTGATTGCCCTTGTTGGGCGCAATCACCACAATCGGCATCTCGGCATCGATGAGGGCGATGGGACCGTGTTTCATCTCGGCGGCGGGATATCCCTCGGCATGTATGTACGAAATTTCCTTGAGTTTCAACGCACCCTCCAACGCCAACGGATAGTTGCAACCCCGTCCTAAATACAGGAAATTGCGCGAATAGGTGAAGATTTTGGCGAAATCGGCGATGCCGGGATTTTTCTTCAACGCGATTTCGATTTTTTCGGGTAATTCGTGCAGGGCGTTTATCATACGCTCCAACTGCACTTTGCTGAATGTTTTCTTCTCTTTGGCCAAAGCCAGGGCCAACAGCGTGAGCACACATACCTGCGCAGTGAACGCTTTGGTGGACGCCACCCCGATTTCGGGCCCCGCATGGGTATAACTGCCCGTATTGGTGGCGCGGGCGATAGACGAACCCACCACATTGCAGATGCCGTATACGAACGCACCTTTCTGACGCGCCAGTTTCACCGCCGCCAAGGTGTCGGCGGTCTCGCCCGACTGCGAGATGGCAATCACCACATCGTCGGGAAAAATCAAAGGCTCGCGATAGCGGAATTCCGAAGCGTATTCCACCTCCACAGGGATATGCGCCAATCTTTCCAGGATATATTCGCCCACCAGGCCCGCATGCCACGAAGTTCCGCAACCCACAATGATAATGCGTCGCGCCTTGAGGAACTTGTCTTTGTAGTCTATGATACCCGAAAGCGAAACCTTGTTCTGGTCGATATTGATACGGCCGCTCATGCAGTCGCGCAACGTCTTGGGCTGCTCGAAAATCTCCTTGAGCATNAAATGGGGATAACCGCCTTTTTCCAGACTCGAAAGNCTCATCTCCAACTTCTTGATCATAGGNACTTTCCGCACGTTCTTGAGGTTGGTGATTTCCATCTTGGCCTTTCCCTTTTCGGGAACGGTAAGCATGGCTATTTCCTCATCTTCCAGATACACCACATCCTTGGTATATTCCACAATGGGCGTGGCATCGCTGGCGGCAAAGAATTCATTTTTTCCGATACCTATCACCAAAGGACTTCCCTTGCGCGCCACGATAATCGTGTTCGGGTCTTCTTTCGACATAATGGCGATGGCATACGCTCCGATAACCTGTCCCANAGCCTGATGCACGGCCTCCAGCAACGAACAGGAATTGGAGATGCGGATGTAGTCGATAAACTGCACCAGAACTTCGGTGTCGGTTTCGCTGTAGAAAGTCCGGCCCTGCTTCACCAATTCCTTTTTGAGCGTCTGGAAATTTTCAATGATTCCATTGTGAATCAATACNAAATCGCCATTTTGAGAATAGTGCGGGTGAGCATTTATCTGATTGGGNTCTCCGTGTGTGGCCCAGCGGGTGTGGGCAATCCCTACGGTACCGCTCACGTCCTGGTCTTTCACCGCAGCCTCCAAATCAGACACCTTGCCCCGTTTCTTGTAAACGTTGAGACGGTTGTGGTTATACAAACTTATGCCCGCGCTGTCGTATCCGCGATATTCCAGACGGTGCAATCCTTTTATGAGAATGGGATAGGCCTGTTTCTTTCCCACGTATGCAACGATTCCACACATATCGTCAATCGTTTGTATCGTTAATAACCGTATAGGTCACCTCCATCCGCATGGGCTTGCGCGAAGATTCCGGCCCGTAGAACACCACGCAGTCGGGATCTTCGTAACGCTCGGAGGACGAAGGCGCTATATCGATATAATCCTGAAACTTATTATAGTTTTCCGCATCCACGGTTCCTTGGTAGAGAATCTGTTGCAGATAGCGGGTNATGTTGATGCGNTACTGTCCGGTGGAGGAATTGTAATAGCCGTCGGCATTGGCCTCCTGCGGCAAGGATCCGATATGNCCCCTGTCGATATACTTGAAACACGTCAACCTTTCGGGAACGCTTATGTCCGGCATCTGGTCCGCATATACATTCTCCAATATCAGAACCGCCTGGTTGAGCACCACTTTTCCCGACACCACCTNGGCGAAATCGGGAATGCGGAAACGNATGCGGCTGCCGCCCGAAGCCTGCAGATAGAGNNTCTGCGCGCCCGAAGCCGTGTCTNCGTTCATCTGCGCCTTGTAGAGCTCGTCCTGCGATGTCTNGCGGTNGCGCTCCACCTGCGTGAAACGCAAGGGNCCCAAGAAGAACGCTTGATAGGATGTCGTTGTTGTTTCGCCATTGTCATACCCGTTGAANTATACCATGAGGCTGGCACCCGCCGCAAACAGATTGCTCACCGAGAAAACGATGCTTTCATCTTCGCGGTCGCAAGGCTTCACCTTGATGTAAAGCCCCCGGAAATGATCGGGAAAGGCATTCTGGTCCGACAGCTCATCNTCACTCATCTCCTTTACCTTCTGCAAAAGCATTTCGCCGACCTNNTTGTCTAAGNNGTATNNTGAGCGGGGCGATGAGAACCATGTTCGACACCGAATCGTAGACGGTATCGTAGGGTNTCGGNTNNACGGTAATGGGGTCGGGGCCCGTNANNGGACAATCNTNGTTGTAACGCACCTGATACATAGACGTGTAGGCACTGTCGAAACCCGCCCCNTCCTTAAGGTCTTCTTCCACTTCGTAAATCGAGAGGGTGAGCGACCTGCCGTCCATACGCCTGTGGGTGGGGAAATTCCACGTATAGGGAAGGATGAGCACCGTGGAGTCGACACGCGGATTATCGAGGCTGCCTTGGGAATAGGCCTCGTCTCCGGTGCGCAAGGTGAGCAACTGCACCACCAGNTTATAGGTGGTGGTGCCGAAAACGGAACTGTACGATGTGCCCAGAAGCACCGAAGAAGCGTTCTGCAGAATAATCGAATCGTCGCGCACACTGAAAGCCTCGATATGGAAAGCCGTGTCGTAACGTGCCTGCAAAAGGCCGTTTTCGTGCATACCGTTGCCGAGAATGGAATCGGGGTCTTTTCTGCAAGACGAAAACAAGACGCAAACACACGCTACGAAACCCGCAACGGAAACGATGTATTTTCCACGCATTTCCTACTTCGTTTTTTTGAGGAACTTGTCGAAAAACTTGTTGATTTTCTCGGCGGCCAATTTCTCCTCCACATAAGGCAACACTGGCTTCTTCTTGTCTTTCACGATTTCCTGCACCCACGGCTTGGTTGCGATTTCGGGCGTGGCATAGACAATACCGTCCGAATAGTCGACAGCGGTGTGGATGAGGTCGTGATGCGTGAATTTGCCGTATTTTCCGATAACCGCCTGCGGAATTTCATCGTAGGCNAGTTTGTCGGGGAAAGACGCCGCCAAACTGCCGGGGAAACTGTCGTTGTAGAGGGCGGTGATGATTTTCGAATGGGTGAAAATCGGACTGTCTTTGTATAAAATCTTGGCGTAGAGCGGCACCAATGAGGTAAACCAGCCGCTGCAGTAGATGATATCGGGCGTCCAGCCNAATTTCTTGACCGTCTCCAACACGCCCCGCGCAAAGAAGATGCACTTTTCGTCGTTGTTCTCGTAGTACTTGCCGCTCTTGTCCTGAAACATGTTTTTCTTGTGGAAAAACTCCTCGTTGTCGATAAAGTATATNTGCATACGCGCCGCCTGAATGGAAGCCACCTTGATGATGAGCGGATGATCGGCGTCGTTGATGATCATATTGATTCCCGAAAGNCGGATNACCTCGTGAAGCTGGTTGCGCCTCTCGTTGATGATGCCGTAGCGGGGCATGAACGTGCGGATTTCCCTACCGCTCTCCTGCGTGGCCTGCGGCAGATAGCGGCTCATCCGCGACATGGAGGATTCTCGCGTATAAGGATATATTTCTTGGCTAACAAACAATATCTTAGGCTTCTCCATCTTGCTCCGGGTTTTATTACCCCCGTCCCGTCCCTCTCCTCTATCCACAGGCCCACAGGGGGTAAAAAATGCACGCGAAGATACGAATTATTTTCGTTTAATACAAAGTGTTGTATGCTCCGCTTTTGCAATCAAGACTTTGATGTGCAGGAGAAATGATTTCTATGAGATGGTATGGAAGAAGTATATCTATCCTGTTTACGGCTGCAACTACCGGACTTTCCTGCGGTATCTGAAAGCGGATGCTTCGAGACTGTTGGGTAACAGCGCGACCGCTTCATTAAAGAAGTAGGTTGGCTCTCTCAACAAACCGGGTTGTGGATTTCCACGGCTCGGTTAAAACAAAAGCCCGTGGAGAAATCCACGGGCTTTAAACTCTTTCTGAACAAACAACTTAATTCAAGCCTTGGCGGGCGAGTTCGCGGTATTCTTCGCCGGTGCAGGTGTAGATGACGTAATCGTTTTCCATGATTTTCATCATTTCGCTGTACTTGCCTTCGTTGAAGAGGGGAATGAGGCGTTCGCGGTTGGCTCGGACAATGCTGTTGGGGATGTAGGCAAAGGTGTCGTAGTGGATTTTGTGATCAGCAAAATCCCATTCATCTATCAAATACGGATCAAGATAGGTACCAAGAGTTTCATCATACATCCCCGATATGACCATATTCTCGCAAATCATCAAGACCCCCCATTTTTCCGAACCTGGCACTCCGTTCCAAATACCGTTTTCATCGGGTTCCAAGCGACCATACAGCACCACGTTCTCATAACCAAAAATATATACGCACTCGGTAGTATCTCGGCCATACAAATCCCATCGGGTAAGAGGTATACCATACTCAGAAGCAGCACCAACAACCATATTATAGTTGTGTAAGGTTGTGCCCCACCGAACCGCTTTCCATACGGCGGCGCTGTCGCCAATCACTTGAGCCTTTCTTCCATCAGTGGTGTTGTTCTGAACCTTTAGACGGACACAAGCTTTTTGGAATTTTCCATAGTATTCTTGCTGTTCTGACTCTTGAGCCTGTTCAGGCATCGGCTTCTCGCAACCGGACAAAAGCAGTAGAGGCAAGAGCGCGAATAAGAAGATCAACTTACTTTTCATACCATCTAAATTTTTACAAAAATACTAATTATGAGCAATTGCTACAAGTGTAAACGTGGCTCCTACAATGTGGGTGGCCACCGCCAACAAGGTAACATATAAGAGCACTTATCGTGAGGTTCTTCCTCTATACCAAAACGGCTGGTGGTGAAATAAGGCGTTCCGAAACGGTATATGTTTGCCTCAAGACAAGAAAGCCCAAGCGATTATGTGGTGCTACCCTCGGGAAGGGAACAACTTGTGGAACGCTATCCGAACGCTGTTATTCAGGGACATCGCGATTTTTCACCCGACCTGAACCAAGACGGGGAGATAACTTCGGACGAGTTTATCAAGCAGTGCCCTTGCTTCGATGCAAAAAGGGAGTATCTGCATCTACCATAAATACACACTTTTTCGAGGATATGGGTCTTTGGCGACCCGACGATGCGAAGAAAATCGGAGCGAGGAGAATTTGGAAAATATTAAGTATTTTCATAATAATAAATTTTATACATTTGCAGCCCTAATACACATGCAAATGTTGTTTAATTCTGTATCCTTTCTCTTTTTGTTTTTGCCCGTAGTCCTTTTGCTCTATCATGGCATAGATCGTTTCCGCTTTCGGGGTAAAGACCTGACCTTGAATCTGCTTCTGGTTGTCTTTTCTTTGGTGTTCTTCTGTTGGGGTGGCTTCAAGGTGGCGGTCAAAACCGTACCCGCATTAATATCCATTGTTGTATGGAACTATCTTTTGGCTTTGCTTTCCCAAAAATGGAAGCCATTTTTGATCATCGGCGTGGTCGGAAACCTTGCGTTTTTCTTTTACTATAAGATATGGAACGAATTTGCCAAGTTGATAGATGGCTTGCTGTCTTCCAATCTCACGATAGATAAACTCGTTATTCCCATAGGATTGTCGTTTATTCTGTTTCATGGCATATCCTACCTGCTTGATATCCGAAACGGCAAGGCAAAACCCAACAAAAATTTCGCCGAATTCGCGCTCTATATGCTGTTTTTCCCAAAACTGGCGCAGGGTCCTATCGTGAAATATTATGAGTTTGCTCCCTATTTCCACAACCGGAAAGTCGGTTTCGAAGACTTGGTGGCCGGCTTGGAACGCTTTATCGTGGGGCTTGCCAAGAAAGTGTTGATTGCCGATGTGTTTGCCTTGACAGTGAACCGAATCTTTGTTGGAGGTGGGGTGGACGCTCCGTCTCTTTGGATAGGGATTGTGCTTTTTTCCATGCAATTATATCTTGATTTTTCGGGTTATTCAGATATGGCTATCGGTATCGGAAAGATGTTCGGTTTCAAGATTCCCGAAAATTTCAATTTTCCATATTCCTCCACTTCCGTTTCCGAATTCTGGCGGCGTTGGCATATCTCTTTGGGGGCTTGGTTCAAAGAGTATTTATACATACCATTGGGTGGAAGTCGAAAGGGAAATGTATATCTTAATCTTATCATTGTATTCCTTGCTGTGGGCATCTGGCATGGATCATCCTTATTGTTTTTATTGTGGGGATTGACACATGGGTTTTGCGTGGCGATGGAGAAATTTCTTATCAAGAAAGGATGGTTTGATAAGATACCAAAACTGATACGTTGGGTATATACGATATTTATTGTAAATATCATACGGTTGGTGTATAAAGTACCTGATTTGGATACTTTGTTGCAACATTTAAAGTGTATGTTCGGTATGGGGGGAATCCAGGAAGAACTCAATTTTTCATGGTTATATTTTCTTTCCAACAGAATACTGCTCCTTTCGTTAATCAGTATTGTCGGAATGATGGTGTTTGGCAATACACGTGTACAAAATCGTTTGAGACAATGGGATAAGGAATCTGTTGGTTTTTCGATAGGGAAATACGTGCTCTTGACAGGCTTGTTTTTGCTTTCGGTATGTGCTATAATGACAAGTAAGTACCAGCCGTTTCTGTATTTTCAATTTTAAAGAACGATGAAAGCGGTAAAAATAATATTCTTTTGTGTGATTGTCGGTTTTGTGTTGCTGGCGGTGTTTACCACAAACACGAACCCTGAAGCTGTATCATCGATAGACAATCGTCGTTTAGTCAAGTGGAAAGGAGATATCAATCCATACTTCCAAGACCGATTGGGCTTTCGGGATAAGATGATTGATTGGTATACTGTTTATAATGACCGTATTTTTAACGAAATGGTACATCCCATTTATGAATACGGCAAGGATGGATATGTTTTTTTCAAGTTCAGGAAAGAAAACTATGATGAAGAATTCATAAATCTCTTTTGTCGTTATATCCGTCAAGTGCAGGATTATTGTATGCAACGCGGCGTGAAGTTTGTTTATAGTCGGAATCCATCCAAACCATCTGTTTATACGCAATATGTGGCATCTGGATATCAATATTTTTCTCGTTTTCATTCACTTATGACAGAATGGCTTGATTTTTACGGTGTACATTATGTGGATCAAACCCCATTACTGCGTGAAATCAGTAAAACAGAACAGGTTTTTAATCGGCAATATGATGCCGGGCATTGGAACGATGTGGGGGCTTTCTATGCCACCAATCATTTGCTGGAAGAAATGGCAAAGGATTTTCCCTGCATCAGGATGCATGATCTATCCGATTTCAATGTTGAAACGGAATTTCAGAAGAGTCTCCCGGTTTCATTGTTCGTGATTAACGAAAATGTGCCGCACTATACATTGCGCCATGATTTGGCCAAACATATATCGCATGAATATAGCGGTTTGAAGCTTCACAAAACACATCCTGTTTGGGAGGTTTATCAGACAGAAAATGAGGAATGCCCGAACGTGCTGTTTTTTGGCAGCAGCTACTATAATACCCGAAATCGATTTTATCATGATCGTTTTTATAGGGTCGCGGCTATCCATTGCTATCAGAATTTTCTGAATTTCGATTATTATTTCAATATTTTTAAACCGGATTATGTGGTGCTTGAAACGGGAGAATATGCCGTGAATGCCGGTTATTTCAGCAAAGAAACGTTACAGAATAAGATATTGAACCCTCCCTACGATTCGGTGGAGGAAAAAACTCATGAAAGGTTGAAGCTCGCCGATTTGAAAGACTATCGGGAAGAAGACCAAGAAAAATTGGTCAGGGTTTCTTTCTCGGTTCCGGAAGATAAGGCTTTCGGTTATCTGTTTGTAGGAAAAACGGAATACGACTTGCAACTGGACGGCGCTACGGCCGAGGTTACCTTGCTGAAAACGGAGTACGACAAGGATGCCGTTTCGGTAGCTCTCTTTCCGGCTCGATAAAAGAAACCTTTTTCGAAAAGTCTGAAAAAAAAGGTTAAATTTGCGGTTCGACCTTAGGGTCGTTGTTTTTCCACTGCCGGCAACAACGGACAATCCCGGCTTTCGTTTTGTTTAATATATACACTGTGAATAAATTATGGAAGTTAAAAAATGTAGAGCAAGACATACCCGAGGACCTGCACACTAATCCCGTCATCGCCAAGTTGCTTTTCCAGCGCGGCATATGTACTCCCCAGGAGGTTGAGAAATTCTTCAATCCCAAACTCGAAGACGTGCACAATCCGTTCTTGATGAAGGATATGGACAAGGCCGTGGAGAGACTGCACAGGGCGGTGGAAAACAAAGAGCGAATCTGCGTTTACGGAGATTATGATGTGGACGGTATCACGGCGGTATCGCTGGTTTACATTTTTTTAGAGAAACTTTTGTCGGATTCCGACAATCTTGGATTTTTCATACCCGACCGTTACATAGACGGTTACGGTTTATCGAAAAGGGGCATCGACTACGCCTACGAAAACAACGTGAGTCTGATGATCGTGCTCGACTGCGGCATCAAGGCGGTGGAGGAGGTTCTCTATGCCAAAGAGAAGGGCATCGATGTGATTGTGTGCGACCATCACCTTGCCGAAGGCAATATTCCTCAGGCTTATGCGGTGCTCGACCCCAAACGGGAAGACTGTCCCTATCCCTGCAAGCATCTTTCGGGTTGCGGCGTGGGTTTGAAATTAGTATGGGCCTACAGTCTTGCCCATCACCTCAGCGAACGCGAATATATCTATCCCCTGCTCGATTTGGCGGCGTTGAGCATAGCCTCGGACATTGTGCCCGTGGTGGATGAGAACCGCATTCTGTCTTATTATGGATTGATGTTGGTGAACACCCGCCCCCGACCGGGCTTCGAAACGCTTTTCCGCTATGCCAATATCAGGGCCTACCGCCCCGAAAACCACAAGTTTATGCCCGCCCCTCCCGCCAGAGGCACCAATATGTCGCGCTACTACGACAAAGAGATTTCGAACAGCGATCTGGTGTTTTCCTTGGGGCCTCGGCTGAATGCCGCCGGCCGTGTGCGGGACGGCAAGGACGCGGTGCGCTTGATGATTTGCAAGAGAATGGACGAGGCCGAACAGATTGCCCGTCTCATCAACAATATCAATACCGAACGGAAAAACCTCGATCATACGGCCTATCAGGAGGCCTTGGAGATGATTGTGGACAAGGCGGGCGAAACCCGTGCCTCGACGGTGGTTTTCGATGCCGCCTGGAGCCAGGGCATTGTGGGTATCGTGGCCTCGCGCCTCACCGAAACGTTCTACCGCCCCACTATCGTCTTCACCACCGCCGACGCAGACAAAAACACCTTGGTGGGTTCGGCGCGCTCGGTGAAAGGCTTCAATATCTACGAGGCCATTTCCGCCTGTGCCGACATGGGTCTGATAGATCATTTCGGCGGTCACAAATACGCGGCGGGGCTCACTATCCGTCTGGAGAATTACGAGAAATTCAGGGACACTTTCGAAAAAATAGTGCTCGAAAACCTCAACGGCGAAGAGCCTCAGCAGGAAATCGAAATCGACGACGAACTCTCCTTCGAGCAGATTACGCCCGAGTTGGTGGCGGCGGTCAAGGAATTCGCGCCTTTCGGCCCCAAGAACCTCAACCCGTTGTTCGTGACAAAAAACGTACTGACCGAGAAAGCGTCCTGCATCAAGGAAAAACACCTCAAATTGCTATTGTTCCAGCAAGAGTCGTGCACAAAACGTTTCGAGGGCATCGCTTTCAAGCAGAGCGACGCCTTTGAGCGGATTGCCCGGAACAAACCGTTTGATGTGTGCTATCATCTGGAAGAAAATTCCTTCAACGGAAACACCAGCATCCAGCTCAACATTCAGGATATGCACTTTCCTGAATAATCATTGCTGCAACTGCGAGGCGATATTCTGACATTGACGGGCCGCAGCGGTTTCGCCCGCCGCCTGGTATATCTGCGCCATAAGCTGATAGGCGGGAGCATAGGCCTGTATCTTGACCAACGCCTGCAGGCGGTTCAGCGCCAACTGCATGCCTTGCTGCGAATTCTGCCGCAGATAGGCGTGGGCCGCCAACCAATAGCCGCTTATATCGCCGGGATAGAGTTTGATGATGCGCTCGGCCACCGCAAGGGCATTCGAAATATCGTTTTTCTGAAAATATACATTGGCGAGCAAATTCAGAGCCGAGACATTGGAAGGCACATCCTTCGCCCAGCGAGCGGCATAGAGCAACGCACTGTCGGGTTGATTGCGGTTGAGATAGATTTCGCTGAGGTTTTCCAAAACCTGTTCGTTGTGGGGGTTGGCCTGCAAGGCCGCCTTGAAGAAAGCCACGGCACTGTCGGTCTTGCCCTCTTTCATGGCGCGGTAGCCGTATAGGTCGTTGCGGTCGATGCGTTGCAACACTATGCAGATAGGATAGCCGTCCACTTCTTCCACATGCACCGTATTGACGGGAGGGAACACTTCGCGGTTGGTTATCCAGTCGGGATTCATGCCCGTGATGGTGAAGACGGCGTAATCCCAATCATTGTTTCCCATTTGATAGATACGCGAAAACGTGGGGCGGAAATGCACGCTGTCGAGCAAATTGATGTAATAGCCTACCGAGGCGGTATGCCAAGAGGCCACGGCGTATTTCTGTCCGGGCCGCAGGGCCGTTGTGTCGGCGTGGGAGAGCACCCATTCGGTGGCTTTGCGCGTAGAGTGGTAGTAGTAGTCTAATTCGTATTTTCCATAGGCGTTCTTGATGCCGCCCGCCAATTCGTTGAAATAGACATATTCGTAGGGATGATTGGCCACGCAATGGCGGACGGGGCCCGCCAGAAGCACCAGAGGAAGCGCCACACCCATTCCCCAGCGGAGAGCCGGATGACGGAACCTTTCGTAGAGCGAATAAAAACCGAGTCCCGCCATCGCCACCAAGGGAGAATAACAAAACATGGAATGCCTCCAACCGCCGTACACGTTGGCTCCGGTGTAGGCAATCCAAAATACGGGAAAGGCGAAACAGAACAAAAGGAAGAAGGTTCCGAACGCACGGCCTTTCTTCCAGCCCGTGACAAGCGAAATCAACGCCCCCGCCAGCACCGCCACCGGAACGGTCATGAAAATGAATTTGGGCGTATAGTACCACGGCAGCTCGCTGCTCCATTGCATACGGCCCTCGAACAGTTGTTTGATGTTGACGCTGAAGGCGCTCATTTCGGAGAAGGTGCCCACAACATTCTTTATGGGCGACACCAGCGCATACGGCCACAGGAGAACGCCCAGAACATAGCCGCCCAAACTCACCGCCACGCCGTAGAACAAAAGTTTTCCGAATGCCTTGCCCTTGCTCCACGTGCCGAAACCCGCGCCTCTGCTCAAGACGATATAGCGTATCAACGCAAAAAGTCCGAAATAGGCAATCAGCAGCAAACCGCCCACCCTGACGGCCGTTGCCAATCCTATGCTCACGGCCAACATCACCATCGTCGATGCCTTCACCTTGGGAAAATCCTCACAGAACACCCAAATATAAAACGTTCCCATAGTCATGAAGGTGAGGAAACTTATATCCTTCACATCGTTGAAAGAATGACCCAAGAAACGGGGAGAGAAGAAGAAAAGCACAAAGGTGAGGATAGCGGGCAGATACTTGCGTTTGGCGATGCGGAACACAAGTAGGGATGCGAAAACTATCGTGAGCCAACCGCAGAAAGCGTTGGTGATGTGGCGCACCGACATGATGTCCTGAATATCGAAGGCGCGGCAGAAAAGGTAGGTGATGTTGTCCACCACCTGTCCGTAGAGAGGCAGGTTGTTGTCGGAAGTGACCGTGACGGCGGCAGCGTCCTTGCCGAGCGTCTTATAGAAATCGTAGACGTGTTCGGCCTGCGGAACATGGAAATGTTCGTCGCCCGACATACCCGCGCCCACGCTTCCCGCAATCATAAACACCAATCCCAGCGCACAGAGAATATAGAAAACAAGCTTGCTTCTGTCTTTCCTGAAACTTTCCCAAAAACTTTCGCTCTTGGCCTGCATATGGTCCTGTTTTTCCTGCGAACGTTCGAACACGAAGAGTTTGTTGAGCGCGAAACCCAAAAAACCCACGGGAATACTCATGACGGCCGCATTCACATAGTCGCTGATTTCGAAGAAATAATCGAGCACCGCCATGCCGCCGATATTGGCGAAATACATAATCGCATACACGCCTATGAAGCGGGGAAGAAGGTAGTATTTGCCGTTTTTGAAGACAATGCTGCCGTAGGTCTTGAAGTTGAAGAGAATGCCGATGATTTGCCCGATGAGGGCGGCGATATTGCGGTTGTCGGTGACCAAGAGGCGGAGCAGGGAAAACACGCACCAGCCGAAAAGGGTGTTGAGGGCGGCCACCATGAGGAAGCGCACGAACTTGATGTCGGCGAAATTGAAGAAAAGACGACCGAACGAAAAACGTTCCAGGTATAATCTCGCTTTGGATTTCTTTTCGGGAACCACACGCTTGAAGGACTCTCCCGTGAATATCGGTCTTTTTTCCATATCAATACTCGGTTTGCGGGGTAACATAGGCGAAATGGGCGGGCAGAGGCATTTCCAGCTTCACCGCCCTTTCCTGCATGGGATGCGGAAAACGGATGGAATAGGCATACAGACGCACCTGACGGTTTACCTTGGGGTCCGCACCGTATTTGCGGTCGCCCACGATGGGGCAGCCCATATCGGAAAGGTGCACGCGGATCTGATTCTTGCGGCCCGTCTCAAGCTTTACGTCGAGCAAGGTGAACAAGGCGTCCTGCCACGCTGTCTTCTCTCCTTTCCAGCCGTAGTAGCCCAATGTCCGGTAGTGGGTCACCGCCCATTTGGAGTCCGGCTCCTCGTCGGGCACGGAATAGACCACCTGACGGGCGTTTTCCTTGAGGAACGACTGCAGGGTGGCTTTCTCCTTGGCGGGAATGTCGTGAACCAGGGCGTAGTAGTGTTTCTCCACGTCCTGCCAAGTGTCCTGCAGGTTGTATTTGGCTTCTTCGGTTTTGGTGAAAAGCAGGATGCCGCTCACCTCGCGGTCGAGGCGGTGCACGGTATAGGCGCGCTCCCGGCCCCGGCTTTTTTGCTGGAGGTAGTGGTTGACCATACCGAACATGGAACGTGTCTTTTCGGTGGTGCGGCCGCTGGAGAGAATGCCCGCAGGCTTTATCACGGCCAGAACGTAATCGTCTTCGTAGAGAATCTTGAAGGGAGCGGGGCGGCGGGAGGTCTCGCGCGACCGATAGGT
The DNA here is from genome assembly GCA_014803485.1 of bacterium. Classification (GTDB taxonomy): domain Bacteria; phylum Bacteroidota; class Bacteroidia; order Bacteroidales; family P3; genus Pullibacteroides. The sequence continues at coordinate 35,541 of JAAVBQ010000023.1, forward strand.
CTTGAATTCGATTTGCGAGCCCGCTTGCAGGAGAATTTCCGGACGGTGCAGAACGATATTGTCCTGCAGGACACAGCCGTAACGAATCGCTTTTTTGAGGTGGGTGCGGTTGCTGTCGGGAAACTGCTTTTCCAGAGCCTCGAGAAGGGTGGTGTTTTCGGTTACGGTGATTTTCATTGTCCTGCGCTAAAAGTCCCTACAGTTTGATTTCTTCCCCGTTCCTATCCAAAAACTTGTATTCCAGAAAACCCAACGAATTGCTTTCGCCCAGACGAATCCAACGGCGATAGAGTTTCCACCATTTACGCTGGTATTTTCTCCATCCACGCACCATATAGGCGTAGATATACGGACTCAGCTTTATCGAGAAATCGCGGGCGTTGGTGTCTTTTATCAGGAACTCCACATCGCGTTCGATGTCGTCCACCACACATACGCTGGGACGGATTTGTCCCGTGCCGCCGCAAGCCGGACAGACTTCCATCACGTCCACCTGCGTTTGGGGACGCACCCTCTGCCGGGTAATCTGAATCAAGCCGAATTTAGTGGGAGGCAACACCGTATGGCGCGAAGGGTCGGTTGCCATCGCCTTCACCATGGCGTCGAAGAGGATCTTGCGGTTCTGCGCCTCGCGCTGATCGATGAAATCCACAATCACGATACCGCCCATATCGCGCAAACGCACCTGACGGGCGATTTCGGCCGCCGCTTCCAGATTCACCGCCAGGGAATTGGCTTCCTGACTCTGCTCGGCGTTGAGCCTATGGCCGCTGTTCACGTCGATAACGTGCATGGCCTCGGTATGCTCGATTACCAGATACGCCCCGCCCCGACGGATATTCACCACTTTGCCGAAAGAAGCCTTGATTTGCTTGGAAATTCCGAAATGGTCGAAAATGGGCTCCCGGTCTTTGTAGAGCTTGACGATGCCTTTCTTCTGGGGCGCAATCACGCCCACATAGGAGCGGATTTCTTCGTAAATATCTTCGTTGTTGGTGATGATCTGATCGAAATCGTTGCTCAGGAAGTCGCGCAGGATACTCACCGCCTTGTCCATTTCGCTGCACACCTTGACAGGGGGCGTGGCGTTGAGAAGATGCGTGCGCACCTGCTCCCATTTGTGCAGGAGGGAATCGAGGTCGGCGTGCAGTTCGGCCGCGCTTTTCCCTTCGGCCACGGTGCGGATGATGACACCGAAATTGCGCGGCCGCACGCTCTGCATGAGGTTGCGCAGACGCGAACGTTCCTCCGCGCTTTTTATCTTTTGCGAAATTGAGACTTTATTCGAGAAAGGTATCAACACCACGTAGCGTCCGGCAAACGAAATCTCGGAAGTGAGGCGCGGACCTTTGGTGGAAATAGGTTCTTTGGTAACCTGTACCAGAATGGGCTGGTTCTGCCGCAGGACCGACGATATTTTCTCGGTCTTGGCAAGGTCTTCCTTGAGTTTTTCGGCAGAAATATCAAGATGCGCCGAATCGCCTTTCATACCCGCTTCCGTGAAGCGTTGCATGGAATGGAACTGAGGCCCCAAATCGAGAAAATGCAGGAAGCCCTCCTTCTCGGAACCCACATCCACGAAAGCGGCGTTGAGCCCCGGCATCACCTTTTTGACACGCCCCAGAAACACATCGCCCACCGCATGCTTGTTGTTGTTTTTCTCGCGGTGCAGCTCCACCAAAGCCTTGTCTTCCAACAAGGCTATCACCACCTCCTCGGGGGCAAAATTTACTATGAGTTCTTTATTCACAACCGTATCTTAAAAACGACAAATAGAGGTTCCGCCTACGGCGGAACCTCTATCAAAACGAGCCTTAGTTTTAGAAACTGTGCGGTTCCGTATTATTTTACAGAAGTGCGCACGGCTACCATGAAAGGCTTAGCCGGCTTGAAAGCGGGAATGTTGTGGGCGGGAACCGTCATCGACTTGCCCTTGGTGATATTGCGGGCGGTCTTCTGAGCGCGGTGCTTGATGATGAAGCTACCGAAACCACGCAGGTATACGTTGTTGCCCTTGATCATGTTTTCCTTGATCACTTCCATGAGGGTTTCTACAGTTGCCAATACGGTAACTTTTTCGATTCCGGTCTTGTTGGCGATTTCAGCCACTACTTCTGCTTTTGTCATATCTTTTTCTCTTTTTAAAATTAAACTTTTTTACCTCCGCGAGGAAACACCCCTCTTGCCGGAAGGCTGGCAAAGGTAATATTTTTTTTACATTTGTGGTATTGTTAATTTGATAATTGTGTCGTTCTCGTCCAAACTTTTGCTTTGGTACGGCGAAAACCGCCGCACGCTACCTTGGAGGGGGATTTCCGACCCGTATAAAATCTGGCTTTCGGAAATTATCCTGCAACAGACCCGTATCGTACAAGGGGAACCCTATTACCTTCGTTTTGTGGAGCATTACCCCACTGTAGGGCACCTCGCCGACGCATCGGAAGAGGAAGTCTTGAAATTGTGGCAGGGACTGGGCTATTATTCGCGGGCGAGGAACCTGCACAAGGCGGCGCAGGTGGTGCGTGACGAATACGGCGGGGTATTTCCCTCCGACTACGAACAAATCCGCGCCCTGCCCGGCGTGGGCGACTATACGGCGGCGGCTATCGCTTCGTTCGCCTTCAACCTCCCCTATCCCGTGGTGGACGGGAACGTAATCCGTTTCATGACACGTTTGGAGGGGATTTTCGAGGAGGCCACGAGCCCCGCCTGCCGCAAAAGAATTCTGGAAATTCTCAAGGAGCGGCTGGACGTGCGGCAGGCGGGGCCTTTCAACCAAGCGCTCATGGAGTTCGGCGCCTTGGCCTGCACACCGCAGAACCCTCTCTGCAAAAGGGACGGTGAGATGTGTCCCTTTGCCGGGGACTGCTACGCGCTGGCGCACGATGTGGCGAGCGAGCTGCCGGTAAAGAAGCGGCGGGAGGTGCTGCCCGTGGTGAACCTGCACTATCTCTATTTAGAGGAAAAGGGCTGCGTGTGGGTGCATAAACGCGGTTATGACGACCTATGGCGGGGCATGTACGATTTGCCCGTGTGGGAGGCGGCGGAGGCTCAGAATTCGGATGCCTGCGGAGAGGCCGCCGAACCTGTGGCGGGTCTGACGTTGCTCAAGGAATACCGGCAGACACTGAGCCACCGCCGCCTCCACGTATTCTTCTACGAAGTGCAGGCGGGCAGCCCGCTCGCCACACAGATAGGGAAAAACGGAGAATATCGGAAAGTGGACAAAAAGACGCTTTCGCAACTTGCTGTTCCTAAAAATATTGCAACTTTTTTCCGTGATTTTAACATTTTTTAACAAAAAAAGCTTCGATAAAAACGGAGTCTATACGTTATAAGGGTGAATTTAAAAACCCTAAAATTATGAGTGGAGTAAACAAAGTAATCTTGGTGGGAAACCTCGGCAAAAACCCCGAGGTCTTCACCTTCGAGAACGAAAGCAAAAAGGTGCGCCTGGCGATTGCCACCACCGAAGTGTTCAAGAACAAGAAAGGAGAACGTGTCGAACACACCGAATGGCACTGGGTGGTGCTTTATCGGGGGCTTGCCGAAGTGGCCGAAAAGTATCTCAAGAAAGGCAGTCAGGTGTATGTGGAGGGGCGGCTCCGTCTGCGGTCGTGGAACGAGGGCTCTCACAAACGCTACGTCACCGAAATCGAGGCACAGAACCTCACCTTGCTCGGAAAGGGAAACGGGAAAAGGGACGATAAACCCGCCGTTCTGCAGGGCACGGAAGCGATTCCGCAGGTGCCGGGGAAACTGGAGGACGAGCCGGAGTATAACCCACAGGACGACAACTTGCCGTTCTAAAGACGGTTAGATAATATAATCGTCTATTGGTAGAGAGCTCGGCATTGCACCGGGCTCTTTCCATTTCTGTCGGTCTGCATATACTTCAATCTTGCAGATATAAAATAGATTCCGTATCTTTATAGTCGTTAACCGCTTGCTTTTCATAAACAACCCATAGGAAACCCCGCACCAGTTCACGGGTTGGGCTAAAACAGGCTGAGTCAACCGAATAGAAACCATAAAAAATAATACTATGAAAAAACTCTTTCTTGCTCTCTGCATCGTCCTCTTCGGTAGCGGCATCCTTTTTGCCCAGACAAGCAGCGTTCTCAAGATAACCAGCGACGCCATTCAAGTCAACAAGAAAATGAGTTCGACTGGGAATTTAACTTTCTCTCCGTCCGGAGATATCGTTTTCGACTTTCAGGGATGCGATTTATCCATTTTCAATGGCAATGCAGGCCCCATCGTTGTGCCTGGACCCATTACATCTACTAACAAAGATGAAATTTCAGCAGCAGCCACTGTTAGTCCCAACTACGGTGCCATCTTGCCCGAAAAGGCAAACTTTATGGATTTAGGAAGTGCTACTAACTATTTCCGTTACAGTTATGTTTCTCAGCCCTATCATAAAACAGCATCAAAATCTTTTTCCGATGCCCGCTATAAGAAAAATGTCAAGGATTTGAACGCGGCTTCGCAAATTATCCAACGGCTTCATCCTGTAAGTTTCGACTTCATACAGACGGAACCGAACGAAGATACCGCCTCCCTAAAAAATAAAGTAGGTTTTATCGCGCAGGAAATGATAGAGGTTCTGCCTCATTTGGTAGGACAACTCCCCGGGACCGATATTTATGCAGTGGATTATACCTCGGTTATTCCCTATCTGGTAAAGGCTTTCCAAGAAGCGCAGGAAGAAAAGGCCGCTTTGGAAGAACAGACAACAGACCTTCAGGAGCAGGTATCCGAATTGCAGAATCAAATCGCCGACCTTCAGGAAATCGTGCAAAGCCTTTTGGTGCAGAATGAGAATGCAAACGCCCGTCCCCAAGGCAATGCCCCGAAACACAGCCCCAAGAAAACCATACAGGAAGCCAAACTTTTTCAGAACCTCCCCAACCCATTTTCCGAAAACACCCTTATCCGCTACGAACTGCCCAAGACGGCGGGCAACGCCTATCTGCAGGTTTTCGATATGGGCGGACGTATGCTTCAAAACATCCAATTGCCTCATCAGGAAGTAGGACAAGTGGAAATCTCCGCAGGTGAACTGACGCCGGGAACCTATACCTACAGCCTCATTGTATCGGGCAAAGTGGCGGACACCAAACGCATGGTGGTTACACAATAATATAGGGGGCAAGATGAAAAAGTTATGTTTTACGTTAAGCCTATTGCTGGGCTTGAATATTGCCGTATGGAGCAATACTGCCGATTCGTCGATGCGAAAAGCGCCTATCCCCTTGAATCTTCCCCTTTCGGGTACGGTAACCGGCAATCAATATCAGAAAGGTTCCTCTATAGAATCTACCCAAGTAATCGAAAGCGGAACAACTACCTATTTGGCCGAGGAAGATGTTGTCTTGAATGCAGGATTTGAAGTAAAGGCGGGGGCGGAGTTCGAGGTAATGTTCGATAGAGACAGTTTCCATATCGTTAACTTGATGACGTATAATATATGGATTCGATCTACTGACAAGTATAAGGATCATGCAAATGTAATCAAGAAAAGCAAGGCTGATGTAGTCTCTGTTCAGGAAATAAAAGGCGAAACTAGATTCAATAATATCCTGAAAAAGAATTGTGGTTATGAAGGTACGATGTGTGTTACGACAACTAAAGACTCGCATAAATACGGTATAGGTATGTTGTGGAATCCCAATACTATGGAAAAACCTATCGACATAGATTCAAAAACAGTAACAACACCTAATGACGGATCTGATCCCAAAAGAGCCTATATAGTGGCCGAATTTAGGGATTTTTGTTTTGTTGCAACACACTATAGTTTGGATCAAGAGCATAGAAAAGAGATGACCAACCAGATTTTACAACATAGGATTGTGCAAAAATGCACCGCCATGGGAAAACCAGTTTATGTGGCGGGGGATATGAACGAACAGCCAGAAGATGATGCGATAAAAATTTTTACGGATAACGGGTATCAGGTATTGAATATTCTTGATGATTATAATCATGCAACCAGACCTCAACGGTATATCGATAAAAAATACATAGACTTGATTCTTGAGTATAATAAAACACCCTATCACAAAATAATAGATAGAGAAATCCCTATTCCGCAAAAAGAGAGAGATACTTGGATAGATAATATCTCCGACCATTTCCCCTATTCCGTTAAACTTAAAGTACAATAAGCCATGAAAGCGATACATTGGATTGTAATGATAGCATTGACGATATTGCTTTCTTCGTGTGATACTTATTGTCAACGTAGAGAGGAAGGTCGTGTCAAATTTAGCGAAGCGCAACAAAAGTTGATACCCTATCAAAAGGGCTCAGTTGTTAGTTTTACTGATAAAGATGAACATCCAATAAATTTTAAGGTAACAGATAGAAAAAATTGGTGGATTGAGAGAGATTTATCGCCAGAAATCTTTTGTAGTGATTATTTTAGATTTGAGAAAGAGGTGATAGTATTAAATTCCATATCAGATGATTCTAAAATAACATTCTGGATGGATTTAAATTTTGATTTTTCGAATGATTTTGATCTGATATGGGACGGATCATGTTCAATCTATATAATGATGAATCTTATTCCCCAAAGTCAAAGTTATTTGGATTTTAAGTTGTATGCTGCCAAGGACGGAGTTATTTCTTCGGATAACCTTCATGAGAACATTGAAATCAATAATCATGTTTATCATGATGTAATTGAAATAAGCAAAACGATAGAGGATACCCATAACCAAAAAATTCCCGTACAACTTTTTTATGCCAAAGATTATGGAATCATCCAAATCAAGGTTGATAATGAAAATGTCGTGATGTTGAACCTTTAATCTTTGAAACGTCATGAAAAAACAACATTATAAAAAAACTATTTTGTTGGGATTACTTTTGTTTGGCTTGAATCCTTTTTTGGTGGCGGCTACCGAAAAGGGATTTGACTCAGTTGAGGTTGTGCGGATGGAGCAGTGGAAGCAGTCGCCGCACAGCATGCTCTTAAGTTTTGGAACATTGATGTACCACAAGGAAGCCTACAGGATTTTCAAGCAGATGCCAGTATTAAATTTTTCTTTGACATATAATTATGATATTCCTTGGCGGCATAAACGTTCCAACTTCTTTGTTCTTGCAGGATTTGCCTATGAAGGCTGCCGCCGGAACGATAAACCGTATCAAGCAAAAAATAAAATGGTATATGAGAACTATATATTTGATAATTTTCATATTTCCACGGGAGCAGGACTGAAAGTGCGCCTAACTTATTTTTTAGATCTATCTTTTTCTGTTGCTCTCGATGGGGCTTATAGTTATGAATTTGGTCGCTATCCGAGTTTGTATGGAAGTCCTTTTCCTACTGATAGGGATCGTTGTAATTATTTTCGCCGTGATCCGCATGTGGAATTTGAATTACAAAATTCATTTTCTCTTAGTTTGGCCTACGAGATCAAATATATTCGGATTTTTGTCGGATGTCAATTTTATGTCAGATATGATGTCGGATATTATCGGGATCGTTTAAATTGGAGAACAGATACTGCTCCAATAGATTCTTGGGTGATTTTCGGAGTCGGTTACCGGTTTTAAAAAAGTGGCAAATGATGCCCTAAAGAGAAACTGGTTTTCCCGCCCGACACCATATCAAAATTAGAAACAGAGGAGGTTAAGATGAAAACGAAAACAATTTTCACGATTATATTTGTCTTTTTTATTGTTACGATTGGTTATGCCCAAAAGGTACAGACATCTGGGCAACGTTGGTTTGAAGATTTTAAACAGACCGGCAAAGAATGGCAGGAAGAACGCAAACAACGGGATTGCGCGGACAGCATCATACAGAAACACATAACTCGTTATAACACATCGGATGATCAGGAAAAATGGTTCGCCCTGCGCGAGTTGGGAGAAATATCCTGTCCAAAAACACAGGAATTCTTATTACAAACAGCTCTTTCCGATACCTCTTTGGAATTTCGNATGCTGGCACTTCAGTATTTGGTATGGGTGGATGCCAGNAATGCGATACCNNCTCTATTGGANCGTGCCAAAGAAGANTTNCCCGATGAAGAGAANCTACGAATCGGAAGAACGATAATTCTGTTGGAAGATGAACGAGCCGTACCCATCATCAACGAAGTATGCTATCGTTCNANNGANNCNNANATNTNTNANGAATGTCTTTTTAATNTATANGANCATACTCCACGGAAAGAATCCATCAAATATTATCTGTTTCGTTTGAAAAATACGAACAATGAAATTGTGAGAACAGAAATTGCCAATCGTTTNGCCATGAAAGATTGNTANGGNAAAGCAATACCTATCTTAAGGAAAATGGCGCATTCCGGAGATTCCAANCTNCGTGTCCNNGTTGCATGGGGATTAGGTTTTATCGACAATAAGGCCAGCTTAAGCCTTTTGCAAGAATTGGCCCAAGACACCGCNAATAAAGAACTTGAACGACAGATAAATACATCCTNTGAACGTATCGGTTATCATCAAAACTTAAAAATGGAGAAAAAGAAGTCTCGNTCCAAACTAAATACTCAATCCAAGAGATCATGCATATGTATTCAAAAACGCTTCAAGTCTTAATCCTGCTGTTCGTAGCGGTTGCATTACAGGGATGTAAAGACTCCAAGGAAACCTGTCCGGCTTATCCCNCGGATATAGTGGGTGTGATACCCATAGAGAAAGCGGGAAAGACAGTCTGTTTTGTATCTGGAACAGATACGGTAAGATTGGAATACGGGCAAGTTTCCTATTCTCAAAAATACGAGCAGGATAAAAACTGCAAATGTTCCTGTAAAGCCGAAGCCCAACTGATAGCGACGCAAAATGGAAGTGACGGTGTGATACGGTATATCAATTGGGTTATCTCGCTTCCCGATAAAGTTTCAGACGAAAATGGTATTTTTATAGTTCTTATTCATAATATTTTTGATGTTACCATCGAATGGGCATTGGACTTATCGACNTCCACCGGTGCCATAACACAACCCAGCGATTACTATAATGTGGAGCGCATTGCCGATTTTACTTCCGAAGCGGGTCTGCAATACGAAAACGCCTATAAAATCACGCTTTCTCATACTAATCCCAAAGAGGCTCTCTACTTTGCAAAAAGCCTCGGCTTGGTTCAAATAGAATCACACGGAAAAGTTTGGGCGTTAGCGGAATAATAGAAGAACCTGCCGTTCTAAGGGCAAAAAAATAGGGTGGCGATTGCCACCCTATTTTTTATTACCAAACAACTAACTATTTGTTGAANGCGTCCANGCCGGACTGCAGGTAGGCGATGAACGCCTCCACATTGCCGTCGTAGCCGTAGCCCTTTTCCACCAAAGGNGTGCCGTCGGTGCCGAGCAAGTGATAGTAGGGAAGCGTGTTGGTCTTGAAGCGCGTCACCTGAAAATCGCTGTTCCTCTTGCCCAAGGTTTTCTTCACTTTGCCGTCNATAACGGAGGTTACCCATTCGTTTTCGGGAAGTTCTCCCTTGTCGTCGCAATACATCGCAACAATCACATATTTCTTNAGCAGNGCCTGCACGCGGGCATCCGACCAAACTTCGTTCTCCATCTTCTTGCAATTGGCGCAGGCATGGCCCTTGAAGTCGATGAAAACGGGCTTNTTCTGCTNTTTGGCGCAGGCAAGACCTTCTTCGTAGTCGAAATAGCCCTTCAGTTGGAAAGGCAGATGCAGACGGTCCGCATAGCGCGGNGTGCCGCACAATTCCTGATCGGAAACCGTATAGGTNTCGCCTGCGGAAGCGGAAGCCACGCCCCGGCTCAAATCGAACTGTTGGGTGGTGGCGGGAGGCAAGAGGGGCGAAATCATCTTCAACGGAGCGCCGAACAGACCGGGGAGCAGATACAGCACGAAGGTGAAGGAAATGATGACCAGAATAAGGCGGAACACCCCTACATGAGGCACATCCGAGTCGTGCGCGAACTTGATCTTACCCAANAGATAAAGACCCATGAGCAGGAAAATCACCATCCAGATGGAGATGAACACTTCNCGGGTAAAGATGCCCAATTCATAGACTTGGTCTATATTGAGCAGGAACTTCATGCCGAAAGCCAACAGGATAAAGGCGAAGACCACCTTCACCGAGTTGAGCCAACCGCCGCTCTTGGGCATCTTGGCGAGCANGGAGGGGAAGAGCGAGAGAATGAAGAACGGCAGACCCATNGCCANNCCGAAGAAGAACATACCCAACAGGGGTTTCAGCATAGAGGTTCCCATAGCGGCCTCCACCAACAGGGTGGCCACGAAAGGACCCGTGCAGGAGAACGACACAATCGAAAGAACCGCCGCCATGAAGAAGGCCGAGATATAGCCGCCCTTGTCGGCTTTCGCGTCCATTTTATTGGAAAGACCCGTAGGCAGGGTNATTTCGAACAGACCGAAGAACGAGAACGCAAAGGTGACGAACAAGAGGAAGAAAATGAGGTTGGGAATCCAGTGGGTGCTGAGCACGTTGGCGAAATCGGCGCTCTTGGTNAGGGCCACGATACCACCTATCAAAGTATAAATCAANGTNATGGAAAGTGTNAAAATNGCTCCCTTGATAATGCCCGCCTTGTGGCTGGTGCCTTCGTCGGTGTCCATGAAGAACGACACCGTCATGGGAATCATGGGGAACACGCAGGGCGTGAACACGGCGGCCAAACCTGCCAGAATGGCCAGAATGAAGAAGCCCCAGAGGGATTCTTTTTCGGAGGCCGGTTCTTCGGCCTTTTCNGCGGCCACCACGGCTTCCGCNTGCACCGTCTCTTGGGTTTCGGCCGGTGCCTCCACCTCGGCGACAGCAGCGGTTTCCGCCACGGNNGCGGCTTTCTTCACACCTTTCACCGAAAAGTTCAAATCGATGTCGCCGAAAGGAATGCAGGTTTCATCATTGCACACCTGATAATCGACGGTGGCGGCAATCTTGAAGTCCTTTTCGCTTTGAATGGTGATTTTTTGACGGAATTCGGCGTCTTTGGCGAAAAAGCGCACCTTGATGCCGAACAATTCGTCCATTTCCTCAATCGGCTTGGGGCTTTCGGTGGCCTTTCCATTGAGCTTGAAGTCGGCCGATTGGGGAAAGTTGAAAAGGGTGGGTGTGGGACCGCCCTCTTGCATAAACTGCGAATAGAGGTGATACCCGCCGCCTACTTCGGCTTTCATGACCAATTCGGCCTGGTCGCCGTCCAGATAGTTGACCGAACAGGTCCATTTCACGGGATTTTCCTGTGCCATGCCGGCAAAAGCCAGCAAGAACGAACCCCACAAAATCAACAATACTTTTTTCATGGTTATAGATTATGATGATTATATCTTAATGAGCGAAAATTCATAGCTTTCCACAATAGGATTGTGCAAGAGTTCCCGGCAGGCTCTCTCCACCGTTTCCGAGGCTTTCTTTTCGGAAACCGCCTCCACGACCAATGTGATACGTTTGCCTATACGTGNATTCTCTATTCCCTCCAATCCCATTTTCTGCAGGGAGGCTTGCACGGCCCTGCCTTGCGGATCGAGCAGAGCCTCCAACGGCATCACGTTGATTTCAGCTCTGAATTTCATAGTTCACAGGATTTTCTGAAAAACGGAAATGCAAAATCGAAAAACAGGGATAGAGCANCACATCCACCGCCAAACCCAGACTGCCGAAGACAAAAAGCAGTGTCACGGAAACCATCATGTATATATACACGAATCTTTTGGCTTTCCACGACCAATCCTTGCCCTTGAACGCGAACATACGCAGGCGGCAAACGAGCAGAAACGACATCAACAGGGACAATACCAGCAGATACCAGGCATTCAGCACCACCCCTTCCCGAAACCAATACAGGTTGAGCGCTGCCCAGAACAGGGCGTTGACGGGAACGGGCATTCCCAAAAAGAATCCTTTTTGCCGGGGGTCTGTGTTGAACCGGGCCAGACGATAGGCCGAGGCGGCAACCATCACGAACACGACGAAACAAACCGCATTCGGCATCAGAAGCTGGCTNCGGAGCATATTGTAGGCAATAACCGAGGGTGCCACGCCGAAGCTCACCACATCGGCCAACGAATCGAGTTCCTTGCCCATGTCGCCCGATACGCGGAGGATACGCGCCNCCATGCCGTCGAACAAATCGAAAACGGCGGCGATGCCTATGAACCAAGAAGCCCAATAGAGATTGGAAGAGAAGGTGCACACCACCGACGCGCATCCGCACAACAGATTGCAAAGCGTGAGTATATTGGGTATTTCTTTTTTGAACATAGAGCGCAAAGGTAAGGATTTTAAGAAAATGAAGACGGCTTCCGCTACCATTTTTCCGAAAGGTCGAATTTGGAGAGGGGGCGACGGAAAGGTTTCCAGCGGAAACCTTGGAGGAGCCGTTGGCGTTCGGTAAGGTCCTCCACGCGGAAGAGGGTGCTCGAAACGGGCTTGATGAGGTTCACGCCCTCTATCTCGTTGTCGCGGAAATACATCTTGAGGCTTTGACTCTCGGTCTTGTTCACGCCGATAAGGGCGTTTTCATCGTCCAGAACATAATAAACCGATTGTGCCTTGGTGTGCACGTGCGCCGTACGNAAATGCGCGCTGTCGTCGAAATAGCCCCACATCAGGCGGCCTTTCACCTGGTTGTAGTAGCCCTGCGACGAAGAAACCTCGCTCACGATAAACACATCGTTGCGCGCCAAAGCCTTGTGGGGTTTGTTACCGCTCAACCACAACATCACGGTGTCGGCGTCGAGCTGGTAATCCTGCAACCACAGCATGGGTTCGCGATACATATACATGATGGAGTCGCGGTGATGATAGACCAGCGAATCGCATACCGCCTGCATATCTTCGCGGAAAACCTTGACGCGGTGGTAGGCGAAGATTTCCTTCATGGTGCGGGCGGAATCGTAGGTCATATACAGGGTGTCGCCCGACACGAAAATCGTGTCGCCNTCTATCATCAGACCGTGGGGCGACTGCGTGAACAAGGCCTCTCCGTCGGTTTCGCTGTTGCGGGCGTATTCGCTGCGGATGCAACAGCCCCGCGCCGTATCCAGCAGAAGCACGTTGCGGAAAGCCTCACCCTCCTGCATGGCGAGATTGTAGAAAATGCTGTCGCCGTAGAGAATCTGCGACTGTCTGTTTTTGACGTAGGCNTCGCGTTGCAGGCTCACGCGCTCTCCCTCCTGGTCGAACCAGCCTTTGCGTCCGAACATATAGTAGGACGTGGTTTCGATGTTGGTGCTNCCCTGAAACTGCGTCACCGAAGTCTGACTGTAATGCAGGGTATCCGTCCAGATAGTGTAGTCGGGATTGACAATCACCACGTTGCCGAAACAGTGGAAGAGTTCCTTTTTNCCTTCGTAGTAGCCGCTTTGCGAAGTCATGNTGGTTTGCCCCGAAACCATCTCGCCTCCCTGCGTGTAGTGTGCCGTGTTGTCGCGGCCCTCGAAACGCAGGGAGGGGGTTTTCATTGTCATCCGTCCGTCGTCGAGCACCACGTTTCCGTCCACNACATACGANCCCGTGCGNCCNTTGTAGTCGAGCACGTCNCCCGTGATACGCACGNNGTCGCGGGTGCGGATTCGCAAGTCTCCNTAGGCCTGGCACGAACCNGTGGCCTGTTCGTANTCGGCGAAATNGCTGAGNATGGTNTTGCCNGCNTGCACGATTTTCACNTGGCCGATAAGACGGTATATGCCGGGNNTTCCNGGTATGGTGACGATGGAGTCGCCTTGAAATCCCTGCGCCCGCAAGGTAGGGTGCAGGACAGCCGCCATGAGCAGACACAGCGTGCTTTTCAGGAGGATGGAGGAAATTCTACCGCGAACCCACATAATCGTATGGTGTCGAAGAAATGAAATGACCCTTGTGGTCGAAGCGTAACAGATAGTAGTCGCGCGATTTCTCCTTGTTTTTCTCCCACACCACCACTTCGTAGTAGTTCTGCGGCTTTTCGGCGGCGGTGAAACGTTGGCGGTAGCGCGATTCGTAGACCACACGCTTGCCCGTTACGAATTTCGGCTTGTTCGGCTGGCTCTCTATGTATTGCCTGATGGGATAGGAGATTTCCTTCTTACCGAAAAACAAGGCGGTGGTGATATGGGTGCCGTCGTGCAGAAACACCGCTTCGGCTTTTTGTCCGAAATTGGTGAAGACGGCGCGATAGTCGGTGTTNGTGTCGCGGAAATATTTGACTCTTTCGGCCTTGGGAAAACGTTTGTCGAAGGTTTCCTGAATGTCGTCGGGGAAAATCGTCTTCGCCGAAATGGTCAAAGACGGAACATTCGCGGCGGCCAGGGAGGATTGCATACTCTCGGTGCGCACAAGGGGCGTCGGCGTGGCAGGTTCGGCCGAAGATTCGGCAAGCTGTTCTGCCGGCTGTTCAACGGGCTCGATGATTTCTTCAACCTCCTCTATGGGCTCTACTTCTTCCCAGATAGGTTCTACGTCTTCCCTGACAGGTTCCACGGTTTCCTCAAACATTTCCTCGTCTTCCGAAGCCTGCTTCATCTGTGCGGTCTTGGACTGCACCATCACCTGCGCGTAAGAGAAATCCCGACGGCTCTGCGGTCTGTAAAGCCTATGGGTCTGCCTGTCTTTCTCTTTCTGGAAATCTTCTTGCTGTTGCTCCGCGCTTTCTTCCTCTTCTTCCGTATGTACCTTGATTTTGAGTTTCGCCAGGAAAGAAAGCCATTTTTCTTCGAAAGCGGAGGTTTTCTGTTCGCGTTCCTCCTTCTTTTTCTGCTTCATGGCGGCATAATCCTCACGCCACGCAAAAAAGCCTATGGAAGGTTCCGCAACCTCTTCCTCCTCCACCTCATCGCCGTCTTCCTCACGCTCCTCATAGCCTCGCACAGACGACAACACTTCTTCTTCCGGCAGACTCTGATGTGCCTGCAGAAGCAAAACTTCCTCTTCGTTGAGCGGTTCGAAATTGTCCCAATCTTCGTCTACGGTGCCGTCTATGCTCACCACATTGCCCTGCATGTCGAAGCACACTTCGGTCATATAGCCCGGAATGCCACGGATAGAAAACAAGGCGTAGTAGTGGCGACCCTGCCAACGGTCTTCCTCGTAGGTGCAGGAGCGCAGGTTATAGAACGCATATTTGGCACTGATGAAATCGTGGGCGCGCAAAGGCAGGGTCGCCTCGGGAATCACCCTGCGCGTACTCACCCACTCACCGTTGGTCTGGAACAACGACATAACCTCGTTGTAGGGAAAATTGTAGCGGGCGCAATAGCCTACACTCGTCCAATCCCACTTCACGATTTTCAACGGAAAGAGATTGGGATGCGCCAAACGGAAACTCTCCTGCACCGCAGGGGGAAGCGACGACTTGTATACACGCTGCGCCCCCGCTCCCTCCGGCATAAAAAGCAAGAGGAAAAGCAAGGCCGCGCCCGCAAAAATCCGTGTATGTGCCATCGTTTTCCGCATCCGTTGCAATTCGTTGTTTAACAAGCTTTCAAACTTAAATCCAAAGCGGCGATATGGTGGGTGAGCGCCCCCACCGAAATGAAATCGACACCCGTGGCCGCATACAGAGGCAAAGTCTGTTCGGTGATGCCGCCCGACGCCTCGGTTTCGTATTTTCCGTCCACCACTTTCAAGGCCTTGCGCAGGTCTTCGGGCGTGAAGTTGTCGAGCATCACACGGTTCACGCCGCCGTGCGTCATCACGCGGTTGAGCTCATCGAAATTCCGCACCTCGATTTCGATTGGCAGGTTCTTGCCTTTTTCGTGCAGATAGGCGTGCACGGCATCTATGGCCTTTTCGATGCCGCCCGCGAAATCAATATGGTTGTCCTTAATCAGAATCATGTCGAACAAGCCGAAACGGTGGTTGTTGCCACCGCCGATTTTCACGGCCATCTTCTCGAAGATACGGTTGTTGGGCGTGGTCTTGCGCGTATCGAGCAAGGTGGTGCGCCGGCCGTTGTCGGTGGGTACCGACGCAATAAGATTGACCAAACGGCGGGTATGGGTGGCTATACCGCTCATACGCTGGATGTAGTTGAGACTGAGACGTTCGGCGGTGAGAATGGAACGCGAAAAGCCCTCCACCTCAAAAATCCTGTCTCCTTTCTTCACCTCCGCGCCGTCTTGCACCAAAGGCGTGAAAACGGTTTTCGGATCCACTTCCTCATATACCATGCGGGCAATCCCGATACCGGCAATCACCCCTTCTTCCTTGGCCACCAACACCGCTTTTCCCCTTGCCGAAGCGGGAATGCACGAAAGCGACGTGTGGTCGCCGTCGCCCACATCCTCCTGCAAGGCAAGACGGATGCAGTTTCTTATCACCTTTTCTTCTTCGCTCATCATTTTCCTTTCTTGCTGTTCTGATATTCCCGATTGAGCCCGTCTATAACCTCCTGCGTCACATCGAGCGAGGGCTGGGCGTAGAGCACGCCGCTGCTCCGTCCCGTCATCACCACCAACGTATAGGGGCCATTTTCTTCGTTATATTTTTCGATATACGAAAGAATGGTGTTGGTGACATCTTCCATGCGCTGGGTCTGAAGCGTCACCAACTGATTGGCGTAGGTCTGCTGAAGGGCCGCGATGTCTTGCTGCTTCTGCTCGAGATTGGCTTCACGCCGTTTCTGTTCGGCGAGGGTGAGGGTGGCACCGATTTTCAGATAGTTCTCGTATTCGTTCTGAAAGTTGGTAGCCTGCCTCTGCACATCGGCGGTGAGGCGCTGTTCGGTGTCGGAAAGTTCTTTCTGCACATCGGCCACCATCTGGAATTCATCGTTCACACGATCCATATTCACGGCGGCAATCCGTATATCGGTGGGTGCGAAGGATTTTTCGGAAGAAATCTTCTCGGTATACTCCTTGAGGCTTTTGTCTTTGTGATTGCATGAGGTGAGGGCAAGGAGGGCAACGCCCGCCGATATCATCACCTTGATTGTCATCTGTCTCATATTTGCTTTCTGTTTTTATATTAATATAATAATCGACTCCGCCCTAATTCGCTTCGTTGGAAAGGAACTGTATCCTCACCAAACGGATTTCGGTTTCGGTATATTCATCGTCACCCAATTCCTCCAATGCCTCCTGCACCGAATCGTTCTCGGCTTCCAGAAAATAATCGTATATCTCCTCGCGATGGTCTTCGTCCACCACGTTGTTCACATAATAATCCAGATTGAGGCGCGTTCCCGAATCGATGATACGCTCTATCTCGGTGAGCAGATCCTCCAGGGAGAGGCTTTTGGACACGGCGATGTCGTCGAGCATAATCTTGCGGTCTATGCTCTGGATGATATACACCTTGAGTCCCGACTTGTTCACCACCGACTTCACCACAAAATCCTGCGGACGCTCGATTTCGTTCTCCTCCACATACGTCTTGATGAGATCCACGAACGGTTGCCCGTATTTCTGCGCCTTGCCCACGCCCACTCCCGTGATACGGGTCATATCCTCCATGGAAACAGGATATTGAATGGTCATGTCTTTGAGCGACACATCCTGAAAAATTACGTAGGGAGGCAGATTTTCCCGACGCGCTATCTCTTTCTGAAGCTCTTTGAGCTGCGTGTAGAGCACCTTGTCCATCACTTCCACGCCCGCATTGCCCGCCGCCATGAAATCCTCGGCCTCGGGGTCGTAGGTATGGTCGCGAATCACCTGAATGGGATAGGGTTTCTTGATATACGCCGTGCCCTTGGGGGTAATCTTGATGATACCGTAGTCTTCGATATCCTTGGAAAGCAAATCTTCGATGACACACTGCCGGATCACAGCTTTCCAATACCTTTCGTCGTGCGCGCTTCCCTTGCCGAAAAGCGGCAGCAGGTTGTGATGGTATTTCTTGATGGCAGGCGAGAGTTTCCCCATGCAGAGCGCCACCACATAGTCGGTCTTGAACTGTTCCTTGACGTCGACCACCAGCTGCAACACCGTGCACGCCGAATCGGTGGCGTCTTCCTTCTCTTTGGGATACAGACAGTTGTCGCAGTTCCCGCAGTTCTCCTCGGTATATTTCTCGCCGAAATAGTGCAGAAGGTTCTTGCGGCGGCACATGGAAGTCTCGGCATAGGACGTGGTTTCGGAAATAAGCTGTTTGGCCACTTCCTGCTCGGAAATCTGCTTGTCCTTGAGGAATTTCTCGAGCTTGGTCATATCTTCCTCGCAGAAGAAGGCCACGCACTTTCCCTCGCCTCCGTCGCGCCCCGCACGCCCCGTTTCCTGATAGTAACCCTCCAGGCTCTTGGGCATATCGTGGTGGATGACAAAACGCACATCGGGTTTGTCTATACCCATGCCGAAAGCGATTGTGGCCACAATCACATCGATTTCCTCCATGAGGAACTTGTCTTGATTGGTGGCGCGGGTCTGCGCATCCAATCCCGCGTGATAGGGCAAGGCGCGGATACCGTTGGCGCAGAGCACTTCGGCAAACTCCTCCACCTTCTTGCGGCTCAGGCAATATACGATGCCCGATTTGCCGCTGTTGGCGCGGATGAACTTGACGATGTCGCGGTCTACGTTCTTGGTTTTGGGACGCACCTCGTAGTAGAGGTTGGAGCGGTTGAACGACGAGATGAACACCTCGGCGTTCATCATTTCCAAATTTTTCTGAATGTCTTTCTGCACCTTGGGCGTGGCTGTGGCCGTGAGCGCCATGATGGGCACCTTCTGTCCGATAGCCTCGATGATGGGACGCAGACGGCGGTATTCGGGACGGAAATCATGCCCCCATTCCGAGATGCAGTGCGCCTCGTCGATGGCGTAGAGCGAAATGGGTATGGTCTTGAAAAATTCCACGTTTTCGTCTTTGGTGAGGGTTTCGGGCGCCACATAGAGCAGCTTGGTCTTGCCGGCGGCCAAATCTTCCTTCACCTGTTTCATTTCGGCCTTGGTGAGCGAGGAGTTGAGGTAATGGGCGATATTCGATTCCGAGCCGAGGTTGCGCACCGCATCCACCTGGTTCTTCATCAGGGCGATGAGGGGAGAGACGATGATGGCCGTGCCGGGAAGCACCCATGCGGGAAGTTGATAACAAAGCGATTTGCCTCCTCCTGTGGGCATAATCACAAAGACGTCCTTACCCCGCAACACACTCTCGATGATAGCCTGTTGGTTTCCCTTGAAATGGTCGAAACCGAACACGCGATGCAGTTCGCTGTGTAAAAAATCGCTGCTGTATTCCATAAGCCGCAGGGTTGAGAAATTTGTTTACTTTTGTAGGTATGCGCAAGCCAAATGCAGGCAAAGTTTTCCTTGCCGCCGAGGCGAAGCGCCTTGAATGTAAATCAAAGATAACAAATTTTGCCGAAATTTGCAAAAAGCAGATTGTAGGAACAAACATCAAGGTTATGGTATTGCGAACCGAAGATATTGTGAAAGCGTATCATCAGCGCACGGTGGTGGACCATGTTTCGGTGGAAGTGAAACAGGGCGAGATTGTGGGTCTTTTGGGTCCCAACGGGGCGGGAAAGACCACCTCTTTCTATATTATGGTGGGTCTGATCAAGCCTCTTTCGGGAAAAGTTTTTCTCGACGACAAGGATATTTCGCACCTGCCCATGTATAAGCGGGCGCAGCTGGGTGTGGGCTATCTGGCGCAGGAACCTTCGGTGTTCCGCCACCTGAGCGTGGAAGACAACATCGACGCCATTCTCGAATTCATCATCAAGGACAAAGCGCAACGCAAGGCACGCTTGGAAGAACTGCTGCACGAATTCGGCATCGAACACGTGCGCAAGACCAAGGGAATCAGCCTTTCGGGAGGCGAGAAACGCCGCACCGAAATCGCCCGCGCCTTGGCAGCCAACCCCAAGTTCATCCTTCTGGACGAACCTTTTGCAGGCATCGACCCCATTGCGGTGGAAGACATCAAGAAAATTGTATTGCAACTGAAGCAAAAGAATATCGGCATCCTCATCACCGACCACAACGCACAGGAAACCTTGTCTATTACCGACCGTTCCTATCTGCTCTACAGTGGCAAGATTCTCAAGTCGGGAACCTCGGCCAGCCTGGCCGCCGACCCCGAAGTGCGCGAAAAGTATTTGGGAAAGGATTTCTTGTTGAAGTAATTATTCTTCCGCAGCACGGAAAGCGCGTGTGGCCTTGGTGGTTTTGGGCTTGTTGAAAGCGTCCAGGTCGAGGGTGAGGCTGAGNTAGTTGGGGGCGCCCAGNATGTGGTAGCGCGAGCGCGAATANGAGAANTTGAATTTGGAGATGCGGAAGCCCACTCCCCACGANAAGCCCACCACGCCTGCCTTGTCTATCTGCCGCATATCGCGCGANCGCATATAGTTATACGACCCTCTTATATANAANCCNTTGTAGGGAATNACCTCCAGTCCCACCACGATATGCCGGCCGAGATTGTCGAAAAAGTCGGCCGCCTTGCCGCGTTGCTTCACCTCTCCCGTAATCAAATCCTTTTGCGCATAGGGATCTTCATANTTCAAGCGCCATTTCTGCAGATTGGGAAATTCCACCAAAAGACGCAAAGGCGCATGAGGGATTTTTTGCGAAAGCGCCAGAGCCACTTCGAAAGGCATACGTGTATGACCGTTGTCGGAGTAGGGTTTGACGGCCCCGCCCATATTGCGCAGCAGCAAGGAAACCGCAAACAGACGCGAGGAATTGGAATAGGTGGCCGATACGTCCACCGCCATGCCGACAGCCGAATAACGCTCCATNTGCGAAACAATCAGCTTGAAATTGGCACCTATCGTGAAATGGGAATCTATCTCCCTGCCCCANCCCACTATCAGCGCCAGGTCGTTGGCCGAAGCCGTGCCGTATTCGTATCCGTATTCGTCTGTGACGTAAATCTTTCCGTAGTTGCCGTATTGGGCGTGGAAGGCGAAACTTCCCACATTCTCGAAAGTGCGGCTNTAGGAAGCGAAACCNTAGTTGGTTCCGTTGAAATAGTTGACGTAGTTGAAGGCGAGGTGATTGTGGATTTCGTCGGTAATGAGCGACGGATTGGAGAGGGNNAGGGTGATGTCGGCGTCGCGCACCGAAAGGAATTCCGCGCCCATAGCCCCGATACGNGCCGAATTGGCCATGTCNAGAAAGGTGAACGAAGCGTTGCCGAACTGTGCACGGGCGTTCATGCCGCCGGCGAACGCACCCAACGACAGGCACACCGCCANCCGCAAGCATACCGCCGCGCTGAAAATCCGTTTGCGTTCACCTTTCATAGTAAGGCAAATTTAAGAAAAATAACACTGAAACGCCTGCCACAACACCATGCCCGCCGTNACCGAGACGTTGAAGGAATGCTTGGTGCCGAACTGGGGAATTTCCAGCGCTCCGTCGCAGGCATCCACCACCGCCTGTTGCACACCCTCCACCTCGTTGCCGAAAACAAAGGCTATCCTTTCGTCTTTGGCGGGATGGAAATTCTGCAGGGCCGTGCTGCCGTGCACCTGTTCCACCGCATACACCTTGTATCCCAGATTGTGAAGCTCCTCAACCGCCTGAAGCGTATCGTCGAAATGCCGCCAGTCGACACTGAGCGTGGAACCCAAGGCGGCCTTCTCGATTTCGCGGTGGGGCGGCGTGGCCGTGAAGCCGCACAGATAGAGTTTCTGCGCACGGAAAGCGTCGCAGGTGCGGAAACAGGAACCTATGTTGTGCATACTNCGCACGTTGTCCAAAACCATACAAATGGGAAACTTGGCCGCTTTCTTGAACTCGGCCACATCCATGCGCAGAAGTTCGGGCATGGTTTTGAGCGGGTGCTGGGAAACGATTTCCGGCATGATGCGTGGGAGGATTTCTGCGTCAGAGAGTTTCCAGAATCTCCTTCACCAAGCCCACCAACACCGAAACGGTCTTNTCNACGGCGGCCAAAACTTCTTCGTGGCTTACCTCAAGCACCACTTCGCCNCCTCCGAGGTCGGAAATCACGGANACACCCATNACCTTCATGCCCAAATAGTTGGCNATGATGACTTCGGGAACCGTGCTCATGCCCACCGCATCGCCGCCGATGACGCGGAAATAGCGGTATTCCGAGGGGGTCTCGAANGTGGGACCCGTGGTGCCCACATACACGCCCGTCTGCGCCTTGATGCCCATGCGGGCGGCGGTGTCGAGGCAGTGTTGAAGCAGGTCCTTGTCGTAGGCGTTGTGCATGGAGGGGAAACGTTCGCCGAAACGTTCGTCGTTGGGGCCNATCANGGGATTGGGGAGCAGATTGATATGATCCTTGATGAAGACGATGTCGCCCACTTGATAGTTGGGATTCATGCCGCCGGAAGCGTTGGAAACCAAAAGCTTCTCAACTCCGAGCGCTTTCATCACAAAGATGGGGAACGTTACCTCGCTCATCGGATAGCCTTCGTAGAAGTGGAAACGGCCCTGCATGGCCACCACCCGNTTGCCGTTCTTGAGGCGGGCGAAGAGCAGTTGGCCTTTGTGTCCGGCCACGGTGGAAACGGGGAAGTTNGGTATGTCTTTGTAANCCACCGTCTTTTCGATATTCAATTCNTCNACCAAGGTGCCCAGGCCCGAACCGAGAATCACGCCGATTTCGGGGTGGTANTTGTCGGTGACGCGGTTGATGTAGGCCACCGTTTCCTGAATTTTCTCGAACTTTTCCATATCGGTATGTTTTTATTTTCGTGATGTTTGCCGCCCTTTATTTGCCGCCGCGCGCAAAATCCCGCACCGCGCGGTCGAATTCCTCTCCTTGCCCGAAGAGAAACTCGGTCCGGATAGGGATATAGGCCACGGGCAGATGGCAAAAATAAGCAAAAGCNGCGGTATCTTTGAGCCGGCAATAATCTTTTTGGGTGGTGAGCAGGAGGGGCGAGCCGCCTTGGGCGGCGAGCCCACGGGCGCGCTCGGCCAGAGCCTGCGTTTCCTGTGGGGTNTAGGTGTGATGGTCGCCGAAGCGCCGGTGTTCCACAATATCGTAGCCTTGCCGGCGCAGNTGGNTTTCGAGGGGGGCGGCGTTGGCGATGCCGGTGAAGAGGAGGATGCGGTGCGGGATTTGCGCGACTTTGTCGCGGGAATCGTCGTGGNNGGTGCCGCANGACGGAACGGNGTCGGTATCAATCCGNACAAAATCTCCGTATTTCACGGTGGTGAAGAAAACGTGTTGNTNCGGNGCAGGTTTCCATGCCGANANNAANGCGTCGCGGTCTTCCTCCCGCCAGTCGGAGGGGCATTTTCCGAACACGACNATTTGNGCGCGGCGGCTTCCACGGCGGCTCTCGCGCAAGGTGCCGTATGGCAAAGGATAATCGCGGAAAAAGGGCTTCGCCACATCGCTCACCAAGATATTCAGACCCGCCCTCACCTGCCTGTGCTGATAGGCATCGTCCAATATACATACCTGCAGGGCGGGGAATTCCCGACGCAGGGCTTCCACACCTTCCTTGCGGCGGGCGGCCAGATAGAGGGCGAAACCGTGCGGACANACGGCCTTACCCTGGCCGCCCGCCGCGAAATTCTCCATATACTGCACAGGCTCGTCGCCTATCATCTCTGCATTCATCCCCTCCTTTGCCAAAAAATTCCCACGACTGCGTCTTCCGTATCCCCGGCTCACGATTCCCACGGCGAAATCACGCCCCAGCATCCGCACCAGATACTCGGTGAGCGGCGTCTTGCCGCTTCCTCCCGCACAAAGNTTCCCCACGCAGATTACCGGAAAACCGAANGNGTGNNTTTNCTTCAAACCTTTGTCGAAGANCATATTGCGAATCCTCACCGCCAACGCATAGACGGGCGTGAAAGGCGCGAAGAGAAAGCGCAGAATACGGGTGTGGTTCTCTATAAATGGCATTTTTAAATATCTGTTTTTCAGTTCTAAAAACAAGGTGCTAAATTAACGATTTTTTACTTGCATCTCTATAAAAAAATCATATTTTTGCAAAAAAAATCAGGAGGGTAGAATTATGTATTGGACGTTAGAAATGGCTTCGAAATTAGAGGACGCACCTTGGCCGGCCACCAAAACCGACTTGATCGACTACGCGCAACGTTCGGGCTTGCCTCAGGAAGTTCTTGAAAATCTGGAAGAACTCGAAGACGAAGGTATCGCCTACGACGGTATCGAAGATATTTGGCCCGACTATCCTTCCAAGGAAGACTTCTTCTTCAACGAAGACGAGTACTAAGGGAGGGCCCGGATGATGGAGTTCCGCTATCCGCCCCTGACTTCGGCAGCCAAGCCCTCTTTTTTCAACAGCCCTTTTCTTTGGTTGATCTGGATTGCGCTTGCCACTATTTTCTGCCTGATGTTTGCATGGACGGTCTCGCCGTGGTATGTGCACGAGGGCATGGACAGTGCCATCTTCAAGATTATAGGATTGGGAATTCTGGAAGGGAAACTGCCTTATCGGGATTTGTTCGACCACAAAGGCCCCCTTATCTTTTACCTGAACGCGTTGGGACTCGCGGGAGGAAAAACAGGATTGCTTCTGTTGCATATCCTCTTTCTTTCCGTTACACTTTATCTCGTCTACCTCTCTTCGTGCTTTTTCACTTCCTGCAGGAATGCGTTTTGGATTTCGTTGATTTCGCTTCTCTTCTGGGCAATTTTTATTCAAGAGGGAAACCAAGTCGAGTTCTTTATGCTTCCGGCCATCGCCTTGTCTCTCTATCTCGCCTTGCGCATCTATAAAGATCCCGACAAAATATTCGGAAGTTATTTCATCGGCTTCTGTTTCGCATGGATTCTTCTGATGCGGATGAGCGATGCCGTGATGCAGGTGGGAGGCCTTTTTACGGGTCTGTGTCTGTATGGCTTGCTCAAAAAACGCTTCAAGAAGACCTTGTTTTCCATACTTTGGTTTTTGGCCGGTGCCGCCACCTTGGTTTTGCCGTTCGTTATCTATTTCGCCACACAAAACGCCCTGCCGGAATTCTGGTATGGAAATTTCACCTTCAATTATCTGTATTCCCAAAACGCACATCACGCGCTCTACAACTACGGAAACACCAACATGCTCATTTTCCTTCTCCTTTCCTGCATTCTGGCTGTCGGAAAGAAAAAGGAGCTGTCGTATCTTTACTTCATATTTGTTCCAGTGGCGGCATTGTCCTATTTCCTTGTGGGAAAATATAATTTCCCCCACTATTACCTCATCTACATGCCCCTGTTTGCCCTTTGCACAAGTTTGTTGTGCAACAAGTATTATATTTCGCTTGTATTATGGATATTGATTGCGGGTTGCGGGTTCGCGCATCCGGGAAGAAATGTCCGTCAGAGCACGGATCTTTGGGTGCAGCGACTTCAACGGAACAAGAAAACCGCAAGGATATACGAAGAAGCCGGAAAACTTTTCGCCTGTGTTCCCGACAACGAGAAAGACGATATTTGGTGTTATAATGTTGTGAGCTTCGGCAATGGCAATCTGGGCATTTTTCCGTATCACGGCATCGTTCCCTGCAACCGTCTCTTTTGTTGTTGGCATTTGGTATACGATGATTTACAGGAGACCGAAAGCATAGAAAACCACTATCCCAAATGGGTTGTGTTGGACGACAAAGAGTCTTTTCCGAAAGGCCGTGAATATATCGAAGCCAACTACGACCTTGTTTTTCAGGCGGATCCTTCCGTCTGTCTACTCAAATTGTATCGGTTACGCCAAAATTAATGAAATGAACGCCACACCAAAGAAGAAACTTGTTTCCATTTTAGTACCTTGCTACAACGAGGAGGCTTCGTTGCCGCACCTTTGGTCGGAATTGCAGAAAATCATGACCGACGACTACGATTGGGAGGTGCTTTTTGTGAACGACGGTTCGAAAGACCGTACCTTGCAGATTTTGAATGAGCTCTATCGCACCGACAACCGGGTGAGCGTGGTGGACTTGTCGCGCAACTACGGTAAGGAAAAGGCTATGCTGGCGGGTTTCGATCATGTGGCCGGCGACTGCATGGTGATTATCGACGCCGATTTGCAGGACCCTCCGCGCCTGATAACGGAAATGTTGCAGAAATGGGAGGAGGGCTATGACGATGTGTATGCCCACAGGATTTCGCGCGGCAAGGAATCGTGGCTCAAAAAGAAATTCTCGCTTCTTTTCTATAGAATCCTGCAAAAGGGTTCTTCTTTGGATATTCCCGAAAACGTGGGCGATTTCCGTCTGCTCGACCGCAAGTGTATCGAAGCCTTGAAGGAACTCCGCGAGTCGGAACGTTATACGAAGGGGCTTTTCTGTCAGATAGGTTTCAAGAAAATCGGCATCGACTTCAACCGCGACGACCGTGTTGCGGGCACCACGAAATGGAATTTCAAGAAATTGTTTTTCCTGGCGGTGGACGGCATCGTTTCGTTTTCCAACTTCCCCTTGCGCATCTCCACTCTCCTCGGCTCCATCGCCGCCCTCGTATCTTTGATTTTAGGCGGATTCTACCTCATCAAGGCTGCTATTTTCGGCGATTCGGTGGGAGGCTTCCCCACCCTCATCGTGGTGATTCTCTTCTTGGGAGGCGTGCAACTTCTGAGTATCGGCATCATCGGGGAGTATGTGGGACGCATTTTCATCGAATCGAAACATCGCCCTGTTTATTATATAAATAGCTATAAATCACATATCTCAAAGCAAGATGATCTCTCCCGCCCCGAAACTAGCCCCAACCAATAGGAAATCTTTTTTCGACAGTCCTTGGTGCGGATTCGTGTGGTTGGGGATTTCCCTTTTGGTCTGCCTATTGTTCGCTTGGTCGGTTTCTCCTCTCTATGTAAACGAGGGCGGGGACAGCGCTCTTTTCAAGATTATCGGGCAAGGTATCTTGAATGGCAAACTCCCCTACCGGGATTTGTTCGACCATAAAGGCCCCGTCATTTTCTATCTCAATGCCTGTGGGCTTGGGTTGGCAGGTGGAAAAGTCGGCCTTCTTGTGTTGAATGCACTTGTTCTCACGGCCACCCTCTGTCTCGTCTATCGTATTTCGCGCCTGTTCTCCTCTGCGAAAAAATCCTTTTGGATAACTTTACTCTCCTTGCTGTATTGGGCGATTTTTTCGGAAGGAGGAAATCTGACGGAAGGCTATGCGCTTCCCGCCGTCGCCCTTTCCTTATATCTTGTCCTGCGCCTCTGTCAAAACCCACAGAAAACCTTTGCAGGCTACTTTATCGGCATCTGTTGCGCATGGATGTTTCTGTTGCGCATGAACGACGCAGTGATGTTACCCGGCGGCCTTTTTGCGGGCTTTTTCCTCTACGATCTGCTGCAAAAACGTTATAGGCAGATTCTTATGGCAACGCTTTGGTTCTTGGCCGGTGCCGCCACTTTGATTTTGCCGTTCGTTCTCTATTTTGCCGCACAAAACGCCCTGATGGAATTCTGGTATGGAAATTTCACTTTCAACTATCTGTATTCCAAGCAAAATTCGCACGCCTTTATCAACTACGGCAACCTTGTCGTGTGTCTGTTTTTGGTGGTTTCCTGTATTTTGGCGGTAGGAAAGAAGAAAGAAAACCGTTGGCTGTATTTCGTTTTTGTTCCCGTGGCCGTTTTGTCTTTCTTCCTGTTGGGAAAACGACTTTACTCGCATTACTTCCTTGTTTTCTTGCCTTTCTTTTCCTTATGTATAAGCTTGGTGCGCAACAAATACTATTTAGTGACGATATTTTGCGCAACGCTGGGAGGTTTCGGCGGGTCGGTGAATTATTATCTGCGCTACTTCCGCCGCGACTGCAAGACCGCCGAAGTCTACGCACAGGCCGGACATCTGTTCGATAAGATTCCCGAATCCGAAAAAAACGATATCTGGTGCTATAACGTGATTCCCAGCTTGGGTATCTTTCCTCACTATTCCCTGGTGCCTTGCAACCGTATTTTCTATTTTCGCCATTTGAAATACGACAATCTCGCCGAAACCGAAAGCATACGGTCGCATCGGCCGAATTGGGTTCTTGTAGACAAAAAATCTTCGTATTGGGAGAATTTTGACTATATCGAGAGGAACTACGAGAGGGTCGGCCAGACCGATTCCACGGTCTGCCAGCTTGAATTGTATCAGCTTCGCGGGATGGAGCCCTAATTTTCGTTATCTTTGTAGGTTTTGTTGTTAAAATCCGTACGCTTATATGGCAAATTTTTTGAGCAAATTGTTCGGCAGTAAGTCCGAGCGCGATGTAAAAGCCATCCGGCCTATTTTGGAAAAGTGTCTGGAGCAATACGAAATCATTTCCAAGCTCGACAACGACGCTCTGCGTGCCAAAACACAGGAATTCAAGCAACGTATCAAGGATCGTTGCGCCGAAAACCAGGCCGAACGCGACGCGCTTCAGGCAAAACTCGACCAGAATATCGACGACCACCTGAGCGTGGAGGAAAAGGAACATATCTACGCCTCCATCGACAAACTCGACAAGGCGATTTACGAACAGACCCAAGATACGCTCGATGAGATTCTTCCGGAGGCTTTCGCGGTGATGAAGGCTACCGCCAGACTCTTTGCCGAAAACGAAGAGGTGGAGGTGTCGGTGATGCCGTGGGACGGGGATTTGGCCGCCACACGCGACAATGTGAACGTGCGCGGCGACAAGGCCTATTACAAGAACCGCTGGATGGCGGGGGGCAACCTCGTTACCTGGGATATGGTGCACTACGATGTGCAGTTGATTGGCGGTATCGTGCTGCATCAGGGAAAAATCGCCGAAATGAGCACGGGTGAAGGCAAGACCCTTGTGGAAACCCTGCCTGTCTATCTGAACGCCTTGTCGGGAAAAGGGGTGCACGTGGTGACGGTGAACGACTATTTGGCCAAGCGCGACTCGGAGTGGATGGGAATGCTGTTCGAATTCCACGGCCTCAAGGTGGATTGCATCGACAAGCATCAACCCAGCAGCGAAGCCCGTCGGCAGGCCTATTTAGCCGACATCACCTACGGTACCAATAACGAATTCGGTTTCGACTATCTGCGCGACAATATGTGCCGCACCCCGCAGGAATTGGTACAACGCGGTCATAACTACGCGATTGTGGACGAGGTAGACTCGGTGTTGATTGACGACGCGCGCACGCCTCTGATTATTTCGGGCCCCACGTTCAAAGACGACGACCAGGAATTCGATGCGCTGAGGCCGCAGATTGAAAGCCTCTACAACAAGCAACGGCAACTGGTCACCAAGATTCTGGCCGAAGCCAAGACCCTGCTTGCGGGCACACCCACTTCCGAAAACGAGAAGAAAGGCGGCGAACTGCTTTTCAGGGCACACCGTGGGCTTCCCAAAAACAGCGCGTTGATTAAGTTTTTGAGCGAGCCGGGCATGAAGACCCTCATGCAGAAAACCGAAAACTTCTATCTGCAGGAACAGGGCAAGAACATGCCCATTATCGACGGGGAACTTTACTTTGTCATTGACGAGAAACTCAACACCATCGACCTCACCGAAAAGGGTGTGGACGCTTTGAGCGCCGACGCGCACAATCCCGAATACTATGTGTTGCCCGACGTGGGCTCCATGATAGCCGACGTGGAGAAATCCTCCCTCTCTGCCGAGGAAAAAGCGGCCAAGAAAGCCGACATCATGCGCGATTACGCGATTCAGTCCGACCGCGTGCACACGATAAACCAGCTTCTCAAAGCCTATGCCTTGTTCGAACGTGATGTGGAGTATGTGGTGATAGACAACGAGGTGAAGATTGTGGACGAGCAGACGGGGCGTATCATGGAAGGGCGCCGCTACTCGGACGGCCTGCATCAGGCCATTGAAGCCAAGGAAAGGGTGAAGGTGGAGAAAGCCACCCAAACCTACGCCACCATCACCTTGCAGAACTATTTCCGCATGTATTCCAAGCTTTCGGGTATGACGGGTACCGCCGAAACCGAAGCGGGCGAATTCTGGAACATCTACAAACTCGACGTGGTCTGCATTCCCACCAACCGTCCCGTTATCCGCGAGGATATGGACGACCTCATCTACAAGACCAAACGCGAGAAATACAACGCCATCATCGAGGAAGTGGAACGCCTCATCAAGGCCGGAAGACCTGTTTTGGTGGGTACTACTTCGGTGGAGGTGAGCGAATTGCTGAGCCGTATGTTGAAAGGACGCGGCATCGCGCACAACGTGCTCAACGCCAAGCTGCACAAGAAAGAGGCCGACATCGTGGCCGAGGCAGGTAAGGCGGGCACGGTGACGATAGCCACGAACATGGCCGGGCGTGGTACCGACATCAAGCTCGGACCGGGCGTGAAGGAAGCGGGTGGTTTGGCCATCATAGGCACCGAGCGTCACGAAAGCCGCCGTGTGGACCGTCAGTTGCGGGGGCGTGCCGGCCGTCAGGGAGACCCCGGAAGCTCGCAGTTCTATGTGTCGTTGGAAGACAACCTGATGCGTCTTTTCGCTTCCCAGCGTATCGCCGCCGTGATGGACCGTTTCGGCTATCAGGAGGGCGAGAACATTCAGTCGGGTATGATTACCAAGTCGATTGAACGGGCGCAGAAAAAGGTGGAGGAAAACCATTTCGGCGTGCGCAAGCGGCTTTTGGAATACGACGACGTGATGAACGCCCAACGCGAGGTTATCTATACCAAGCGCCGCCATGCCTTGTTCGGCGAACGTCTGGGCATCGATATTTCGAACATGATGTACGACACCGTGGAGAGTTTCATGAACGACCTGCGCGAAGACCGCGATTTCGAGCAGTTCAAGAACCGTCTCGTCCGTACTTTCGGCGTGGAGTGTCCCATAGACGAAAACCGCGCCACAAGCGGAAAAACCGAAGCCGTACAGGAAGTGTTCGACGCCGTTTACAATGCCTATCGCCAAAAGGCCGAATCCATTGCCAAACAGGCGCTTCCCATCATCAAGCACGTGCAGGAATCGCACGGCTCGCGCTTCGAGAACATCGCCATCCCCATTACCGACGGCAAGAAAACCTTGCAGGTGGTGGCCAATATCAAGAAATGTCTGGACAGCAACGGCCACGAAATCACCGCCTCCATTCAAAGAGGTTTGTGTCTGGCCATGA
Organism: bacterium; assembly: GCA_014803485.1. Lineage (GTDB taxonomy): Bacteria > Bacteroidota > Bacteroidia > Bacteroidales > P3 > Pullibacteroides. The sequence goes on from JAAVBQ010000023.1 coordinate 66,441, forward strand.
TAGACGACGGCTGGAAAGAACATCTGCGCGAGATGGACGACCTCAAACAGTCGGTGCAAAACGCTTCCTACGAACAGAAAGACCCGCTGTTGATCTACAAGTTCGAGGCATTCAACCTTTTCCAGCAGATGATTCTCGACATGAACCGCGAGGTGAGCGCTTTCCTCTCTCTCGGTCATCTGCCCTCCCCCGACCCCGAACAGATGAAGGAAGCCCGCGAGCAGAAAACCGACATGAGCCGCATGCAGATTTCGCGTCAGGGCGGTGTGGAAGGCACCCGACGCACGGGAGCCGAACAGGCGCGCACGCAGACCAACGGTCCCGACGCACCGCAGAAACCCCAGCCGGTGCATATCGAAAAGAAGATAGGCCGCAACGACCCCTGTCCCTGCGGCAGCGGCAAGAAATACAAGAACTGCCACGGCCGTCCGGACGCACAGGCATAGTAGACATCGAAACATCATGGATAAGGAAAGAATCAATGCGCTCTCCGCACGGGTGGAGACGCTGAGGAGGTGTCTTTGACATCGCCGGAAAAGAGAAATTCATAACCGACGAAGAAGCCAAGACACAGGCTCCCGACTTTTGGAACGACCCGAAAGAGGCCGAGAAAATACTCAAATCCATTCAGAAGCGCAAAGTATGGACGGAGGCTTTCCGCGCACTCGACAGCGAAAAGGAGGACGCGGAGGTGCTGTACGAGATGTTGGAAGCGGGCGAAGCCGACGAAACCGAAATGGAACAGGCTCTCGCGCATTTGGAAAAAAGCGTGGAGGATTTGGAGTTCAAGAATATGCTTTCGGACGAGGAAGACCGTCTGGGCTGCATGATCACCATTAATTCGGGGGCAGGCGGCACCGAAAGCCAGGACTGGGCGGAAATGCTCTACCGCATGTATATGCGGTGGGCGGAACGCAAGAATTACAAAACCACCGTGGTGGACTATCAGGAGGGCGAACAGGCGGGCATCAAGTCGGCCTCTATCGAAGTGGAGGGCGATTTCGCTTTCGGCTATCTGAAAAGCGAGAGCGGCGTGCACCGACTGGTGAGGATTTCTCCTTTCGACGCCAATGCACGCCGCCACACGTCGTTCGCATCGGTCTACGCCTACCCGATGATAGACGACAACATCAATATCGAAGTGAACCCCGCCGACCTCAGCTGGGACACCTTCCGAAGCAGCGGCCCCGGCGGTCAGAACGTGAACAAAGTGGAGACGGCGGTACGTCTGCGCCACGCCCCGAGCGGCATCATCATCGAATGTCAGGTTACGCGCTCCCAGTTGCAGAACCGCGAAAAAGCCCTGCAAATGCTTAAATCACAGCTCTACGAAATAGAGTTGCGCAAGAAGAAGGAAAAAATAGACGCCATAGAGGGAAGCAAGAAGAAAATCGAATGGGGAAGCCAGATCCGTTCTTACGTGATGCAACCCTACAAAATGGTGAAAGACCTGCGCACGGGTTGTGAAACCAGCAATGTGCAGGAAGTAATGGACGGAGGCCTTGACGATTTCATCAAGGCCTATCTCATGGAGTTTTCCAAAACCAATCAGTAAGCCGCCACTTTGGCTACGCCCGAACTGTTCACCTTGGTCTTGGGCATGCCGTCGTAGAGCAATACCGCCGCATCTTCCACCGTGGCGCTCAAGGTGGAGTTCACCGTCATGCCTGCCGTGGCGTTGTTCGACATCTTGGCATCCAGCTTATCGGTACGGAAAGAACGGGCTTCGAGTTTGGCGGCGTCTTTTTGCGTCAGGCTTACCGAAGGCGCATAACCGCTTATCTGAGCGGTGGCGTAACCGGAAAGTTCCATCTTGCAAGACTTTACGGCATTGATGGAAGCCTTCAGGGAAGCATGGCCCTCTACGTCGAAGCTCACGCTTTCGGAAGCGCGGATTTCGCCTTCGAACGCGCTTTCATCATCCAATTCCAGCGAAAGTTTCTTACAGGTCAACACATCCGACACCTTCATCTTGGCCGCGCCTTCCAAATTGATTTTTTCGGGCTGCTTGAGCGTCAGCGTTACCTTGAAAGGGTCGTAGGTGCGTGTATCCTTGTCCTTTACAGAAAGTTCGAAAGATTTTCCACTCTGTTTGGCCTTCATCTTCATGAATACTTCGGAGGGCGCTTCTATTTCCGCTTTTTCTTCCAGACCCTGAACCACCTGCACGTTGAAACGGCCTTCCACGTCCACAGACAATACATCCTGCAACATAACCGTATGCACGCTGCTCTGCGACCATGCCATGGATACGGGTAAAACACCGATAAATCCTAAAAACAAAGTTTTTACAAAAATGTTTTTCATATCGTTAAATTTTTGGCAAAATTAAAGAAAATTTATTGGGTGAAGGCGAACTGCAATATGTTCACCCCCATTTCCAAGGCCGCGCGATGGCTTTCCGGGCTGTCCTTGTGCACGGCGGGATCTTCCCAACCGTCGCCCAAATCGCATTCGTAGGTATAGAAACAAACCACCCTGCCTTCGTGAATCAGTGCGAAACCTTGCGGACGCTTGTTGTCGTGTTCGTGAATCTTGGGCAGTCCGCTGCGGCTGAAATCGAAAACCTGATTATAGATGGGATGCGAAAGTGGAAGTTCCACGAAGTCGGTTTCGGGCAAGACGCGCTTCATCTGGACGCGGATGTATTTGTCGAGGCCGTAGTTGTCGTCGATATGCAGAAAGCCGCCGCCCAAGAGATAGGCTCGCAGGTTGCGCACCTCGGCTTCCGAGAAGACCACGTTGCCGTGGCCGGTGAGATGCACGAAAGGACAGTCGAAAATCGCCGTACCACCGGCTTCGACGGTGTGGGGGCGGGGATCGAGGTCCATGCCCGCCTGCACGGTGGCGAAAGCGATGAGGTTGGGCAGGGAAGTGGGGTTGGCGTACCAATCCCCGCCCCCGCTGTATTTAAGCAGCCCTACGGCGATTTTCTGCGCCGGGGCGGAGAACGTCGCCATACATAGAACGAACGTCGCCAAAACCGCACGGAAACGTGTTTTCATCGCAGGGTGTTTTTTTTGAGCACCGCACCCCAGGCGGCCAGCAAGGCGGCGGTTTCTGTACGCAGACGGGTGGAGGCGAGAGAAACGGGCGTATAGCCGTTCCTCACGCAAAATTCCACTTCTGCGGGCGAAAAATCTCCTTCGGGCCCGATGATAACCTCAACCCCTTTATCGGGTTGCAAAACGCTTAAAAAATCCTTTTTGGGGTATTCTCCGCCGCAATAGGCAATGAATTTCTGAGGATAGGACTCCTCCGGCAAAAACCGCCGCTCCCTTCCTTCCACATATTCCTTCAGCGGCATCATCGAATCCGAAAGCGGCAGCCACGCCTGTTGAGACTGCTTCATGGCCGCCAGCAGTACCCCGCGCACCCGCTCCTCCTTCACCACTTTCCGCTCGGAATGTTCGGTGCACACGAAAGTAATCCGCCCCAAACCCACCTCGGTGGCCTTTTCCAAAAACCACTCGGTCCGGTCCATGTTTTTGGTGGGTGCCAGCACGATATGTACTTGAGGACGCAGATTGCCCTCTTCTCCGGGCCGGCGCAGCACCTCGCGCACCCGCGCCATGCAGGCCTTGTCGCTCACCACCGAAAGTTCGGCCGCATAAAGGAAGCCCTCCCCGTCGGTCACCCACACCTCCTGCCCCGGCAAAAGCCGCAGCACCTTGGCGCAATGGTGGCTTTCGGCCGGAGAGAACCGGCATTCGCCGTTTTCGGTTTCGGGCGCGTAAAACAGGAACATCGGGCTATTTCGCGTGAATCAGAAAATAGTTCTTCTTGCCTTTCTGCACCAACACATAGGCATCGTTGAGCAACATATCTCGGTTGACAGGCGTCTGCTCGGTGGCCTTTTCCTTGTTGATGGAAAGACTGTTTTCCTTGAGGGCGCGGCGCACCTCGCTCTTGGAGGCAAAGATGCCCGTCTTGTCGGAAAGCAAATCTACCAGCGAAGTCTCGCCGTTGAATTCGCTTGCGGCCACCTCGCTGCAGGGAACGCCCTCGAAAACGGAGAGGAAGGTTTCAGTATCGAGTTTGCGCAAGGCGGCGGTTGTACTTTTGCCGAATAGAATTTCCGAAGCCTCCACCGCCGCCTCGTAGTCTTTCTGCGAATGCACGCGCACGGTGAGGTCTTCGGCCAAAGCCTTCTGCAAAACGCGCAGATGGGGCGCTTCCTTGTGCTGTTTTTCCAACGCCTCGATTTCCTCGCGGGTCTTGAGCGTGAAGATGCGGATATAGCGCGACGTGTCCTCGTCCGAGCAATTCAGCCAGAACTGATAGAACTTATAGGGCGAAGTCTTGGCGGGATCGAGCCATACATTGCCGCTTTCGGTCTTGCCGAATTTGCCGCCGTCGGCCTTGGTGATGAGCGGACAGGTGAGCCCGTAGGCCTCCGCGCCCTCGGTGCGGCGGATAAGCTCGGTGCCGGTGGTGATGTTGCCCCATTGGTCGCTGCCGCCCATCTGCAGCTTGCAACCCTTGGTCTTGTAGAGATGCAGGAAGTCGTTTCCCTGCACCAGCTGATAGGTGAATTCGGTGAACGACATGCCGTCGGTGCCCGCCGCACCCGAAAAACGCTTCTTCACCGAATCTTTAGCCATCATGTAGTTGACCGTGATATGCTTGCCTATGTCGCGGATAAAGGCCAGAAAGGTATAGTCCTTCATCCAGTCGTAGTTGTTGACCAGCTCGGCGGCGTTGGGTTCGGAACTGTCGAAATCCAAAAACTTGGAAAGCTGTTTCTTGATGCACTCCACGTTGTGGCGAAGGATATCCTCGGTAAGCAACACTCGTTCCTGCGACTTGCCCGACGGGTCGCCTATCATGCCCGTGGCACCGCCCACCAAAGCGAGAGGTTTGTGGCCACATTCCTGTAGATGCTTGAGCATCATGATACTTACCAAGTGGCCTATATGCAAAGAGTCGGCGGTGGGGTCGATACCCACGTAGGCCGTCACCTTTTCCTTATGCAAAAGCTCTTCGGCACCGGGCATCAAATCCTGCAACATGCCTCGCCAACGCAATTCCTCAATAAAATCCTTTTCCATCTTTTGTGTGTTGTGAACTTGTGAATTTCTTTCGGAAGCTATAAAAAAAGGGCCGCCTGTCGAAAAGCAGCCCTTCTTATGTATAGGAATATCGAACTACAATGCGACTTTGCGGATGGGACGCACGTAAATACATCCTAGTCCACCCTCGTTACCCCAAGTCTTGGGTACATAGTTGTCGTTGTTGGAAGCGGGTAGATCATACCACGCCTTTTCCTTGTCATATTCCGTGGAACTCCAATAGGCGGGGGTATTCTTGCCTTCGCTATCGAGATTAGATTTGTCTCCGATAGCCTGGAAATAAATTTTGTTGGGAGCATCGGATGCGGGAGTTCCCTGCAGATACTTCTGATTAATTCTGTCGCGCACTTTCATCAACGCGGCAAGTTCCTGCATCGAAGGAAGATACCAAAAGCCCTTGGTTGTTTCCCATTTGGTGTCTCTATCGTAATCTGTCCTCGAAACAGTGTCACCATAGGCCTTCTTGTAGTATTCGCGGCATGCCTGTGCGGCTGTCGAAGTGTCATTCACCTCTTTAGCGGCCTTAATGATTTTTTCAGTGTTTACTTCGCCGTCCTTATCGGTAGCTCCGACCTCGAAAAGGCTCTTGCTCCACACATTGGTTGTAGCATTGAACCTATAACCCCTGAACACTCCCACGGTGTCGCCATTTGCGTTGAGTATGAAGTACACGAGATTTGTTCTTTTCATCAAATCGGTAAAAGCTACCAGATAGGCTGTGTCTTCGTTGGGCGAAACCGCAAATATGATACCTTGCGCATCGTTGGGATTGGCATCTTTCTCCAACACGCGGTCCTCTCCGTAAAGACGCCCTACATATTCGTGACCTGTGTTGAGGTCGGTGGTGAACTTGGGTTTCTGTTCTTTATCGCAGGATGTGAAACCGAACAGAACTACCGCAGCAAGTCCTATAAAACTAATCAACTTTTTCATAATGAATAAGTTATATAATATCTCGTTTATTCTATACGTTATCCGGCTTTTACACACGGAACCTCAAAAGTAGGATTTTTTTTTNAGTTTTCCTAACANGTCAGTTTACCGACCNACGTTTCACCGTCACCGCATAGAACAAAATCACGGCATAACAGGGCAAGGTCATCCAATAGGCCGCCTGATGCCCGATACGGTCTATCAGCANNCCGAANAGNAGCGGCAGGAGGGCGCCGCCCACCACCGCCATCACCANCAGCGACGANCCNGTGGAAATGNNNTTGCCGAGCCCTTCGAGGGNGAGTCCCCACACGGCCGGCCAAATCATGGCGTGCGTCAGACCCAAGAACACCATTACATAGACCGAGGCGATGCCGGGGGTGAGAATGGCGGCCGTCATCACACCCATACTCGCCAAGGCCGAAAAGACAAGGGCGGTCTTTTGGTCGAAGAGACGAGGGATGCCCGCGATGCCGATGAGGTAGCCTATCATGAAAGCCACCATGGAAAGGGCGGGGAAAATCTTGGCCGAAGAGGCCGATGCACCGTGACTCATGGCATATCCGATAAGGCTGTCCATGCCGATAACCTCCACGCCTACATAGAAAAACAAGGCAACGACCCCCAACCAGAAACGCGGCGCGGAAATCCGCGATGTGGCGGGACCNGCATCGNCCTCTTCGGCCGGACGGATGTCGGGCAGGGGGGAGAAATGCACGAAACCCGCCAACACAAACAGAAAGAGGACAATGAAGCAATAGGGAAGGATACATCTCCGCGAAAGTTCGTCGAGCAGGGCCTCGCGCAGAGGGTCGCCCGGAACGAGGGTGCCGATTTGGGCGGTGATATATTCGGTATCGCCCAACACCACGGCTCCCAAAATCAGCGGAGCCAACACGCCCGCGAACTTGTTGCAGATGCCCATGAGGCTGATGCGGCGGGCGGCCGTTTCGGGCGACCCGAGTACGGCGGCGTAGGGATTGGCCGCCGTCTGCAGGAGAGTGAGTCCCGCACCCATCAAAAACAAACCCGTCAGGAAAAAAAGATAGAAACGCGTGTAGGCGGCNGGGACGAAGAACGCCGCCCCCAGGCCCATCACGCTCAATCCTATCGTCATGGCGCGGGAATAACCCACACGGGTGATGATCTTGCCGGAGGGGAGGGCGAAAATCACNTAGGCGATATAGAAGGCGAACGTCACCAGATACGATTCGAAATGGGTCAGTTCGCAGGCCATTCTCAAAAACGGAACGAGGGTGGAGTTGAGCCACGTCACGAAACCGAAAATGAAAAAGAGAACGCCTATGAGAATGAGCGGGGATTTGTTCTTCATGGGGCGGGACAATCCGGTTTAGTATTCTTTCACTTGCAATTGGAAATAGGCCTGCGGGTGCTTGCACGACGGACACAGCACGGGAGCGGAGGTACCGTAGTGCANATAGCCGCAGTTACGGCAATACCAGAACACTTTCTTCGGCTTTTTGAAGACCGTGCCGGCCTCTACATTGGCCAACAATTTCCGATAGCGGATTTCGTGTTCCTTTTCCACGCTCGCCACATGGGTGAAGAGGTTGGCGATTTCGGGGAAACCTTCTTTCTTGGCCACNGCCGCNAAATGCGCGTAGAGGTCCTTCCACTCTTCCTTCTCGCCATCGGCGGCGGCCTCCAAGTTGGCCCGGGTGTCTAAAATCTGACCGGCGGGAAAGGATGCCGTGATTTCNACCATGCCACCCTTCAATTCCTTGAAGAAAAGTTTGGCGTGTTCTTCCTCCTGTTTGGCGGTTTCTTCAAAAATGGCGGAAATCTGTTCGAAACCATCTTTCTTGGCCTGTTTAGCAAAGAAAATGTAGCGGTTGCGGGCCTGCGACTCTCCGGCAAACGAAGCCAAAAGATTTTTTTCGGTTTCGGAACCTTGNAGTTTTTTAGCCTTCGGAGCGGCCTTGGCGGTTGTCTTTACAGCCGCCTTGTTTACTTTTTTCGTGTTCATGAGAATAGATTTTAGCGGTTGATACAAAGTTACGAAATTTTATTTTTTCCTACTTTTGCACATCTTTCGTTTCCACGCGGGTGTGGCGGAATTGGTAGACGTGCCAGACTTAGGATCTGGTGTCGCGAGACGTAAGGGTTCGAGTCCCTTCATCCGCACGGTTCATTCGGCTAACCGTACATTCTCTTTCCGGAAAGCCTTTTCNTGTTCGCGGCTCACGGTACGGCGGCCGTTGTAGCGGNNCTCCTCCTCGCGGTTGTCGTAGCGGATACGCATTTCNGGCTGTCCCGTCTTGTCGTACTTGATCCAGGTACCTACCCTTTTCCCTTGTCGGAAATATCCCTCCTGCGTCAGATTTCCTTCTTCGTCGAAATACTGATGCTTGCCGTCGGGAACGCCACCCGTATAGTATCCTTGGAACGAAAGCCGTTTCTTGCCATCTTTTGTCCAATAACTCTTCCAAAGCCCTTCCTTTTCGCCGAAACGATACTCGCCCTGCGTCACTTCCCCCTGACGGAAATATTCCCAATGTCCGTCTTCCCAATCCTCGCTGTACCGGCCCTTGGCCACCACCCGCGCGCTGTCGTCGTATTCCACNCTNTTGCCGTCCAACTTGCCCAGACGGTATTCCTGCTCGCGCCGCAAGCCCCCGTCGGGAAAATACCACGACCATGTTCCCTCGGCCAGACCGTTGTGGTATTCGCCTTCCTGCTCCAGATGTCCGTCGGGAAAATAGAATTTCCACTTGCCGGACCGTTTCCCTTTATAGAGCCGCCCCGTGCATTTGAGCTTGCCGTCGGGATAAAATTCCTCATAGGCTTCGCTNCGCCTGTTGCCGTATTCGTCCACCTGTTCGCTCCCCAAAATCTTGCCGTCCTGAAAGACGATACCGCGCACCACCTTGCCCGTAAGGCTNTCGTATTGCCGGCAGAGGCCTTCGGGCTTNCCGTTCTTCATCGCCACACGGAGCTTGGGTTTGCCGTTGGCGTAGTATTCGGTATGTATTGTAAGCTCTTCCAATTCGGGNGCNTCNTGNTGCAACACNTCCTCCACGTATTTTTCGAGAGAAACGAGATTGCCCGTGCTGTCGTAAAGCTTGTAGTAGCCGTTTCTTAGTCCGTCTTTGTAGACACACTCCCAATGCAGGTTCCCGTTAGCGTAAAAATCCTTCCAACGGCCCTGCCGGCGGCCCTGTGCATCGCGCANATTGCCGTTTTCCCTAAAGACGGCGAGTCCTTCGCGATAAAACACATACTGACTCACATCGCCGCCCGCATCGTAGTGTTTTTCGAGACCGTGCTCCAGACCGTTCCGGAACGGGGTTGTCTTGAGCACCCTACCCGCAGTGTCTGTGCTGGTGCGCAACCCTTGCAGGGTATCGTTGCGGTAGAAACTCGTGACGGTTCTGTCGGGAAGATAGGAAACGGCCACACCGTTCTTGCGTCCGTTCTCGTAATGGATTTCGGAGGTCTTGCGCCCNTTTTGATAGAAGGTCCAAACGCCCGTGAGCCGCGATTTTTCGCGCGCTCCCTCCGAAATTAGGTTTCCTTGCGGGTCGTAGTTCTTCCACACACCTTCGGGGGCNTCGTCGCGCCAACAGCCCTCCGACGACACTTGTCCNTTGTCGTGGAAAAACTGCTTGAACTCCATNCCGGGGCAGGGTTCCTGCGCACGGCATCCGAGGAGGAATGTTCCGCTCAGTAAAAGAAGGAAGAAGGCGCGNCTTTGCATNGTCAGCTCAATCTCAACATTTCTTCGATAGGNCTGCGGGCCTTGGCGATAACCTCATCCGAGAGCGTGATTTCGGGAGTTTCGTCCTTGAGGCAACGATAGAGTTTCTCCACCGTGTTGCGCTTCATGTGCGGACAGTCGTTGCAGGCACAGGAGCCGCCATCGTTNNTNGCCACGTAGAANGTCTTGGCGGGCGCCACCTTGTGCATCTGATGCAGGATGCCCGTTTCGGTGGCCACGATATATTCTNNGCANGGGTCTTCGACAATGAACTTGAGCATGGCGGCGGTGGAGCCCACGAAGTCGGCAATCTGCAAGACGGCGGGGTTGCATTCGGGGTGGGCGATGATTTTCGCGTCGGGATGCGTCTGTTTGAGCGCCAAAACCTTCTCGGCATCGAGAATNTCGTGAATCTGACAACTTCCCGGCCAAAGCTTCATNTNGCGCCCCGTGACGCGGTTGATGTAACCGCCCAAGTTTTTGTCGGGCACAAAGAGAATCTTTTGGTCTTTGGGAAAAGTTTCCACAATCTTGAGGGCGTTGCCGGAGGTGCAGATGATGTCGGAGAGGCATTTCACCTCGGCCGAACAGTTCACGTAGGAGAGCACTTTATGGTCGGGATATTCGGCCTTCATCTTGGCCAGTTCCTTCGCATCGCAGGAATCGGCCAACGAACAGCCGGCTTCTAAGTCGGGCAGCAGCACTTTCTTGTCGGGATTGAGGATTTTGGCGGTTTCGGCCATGAAATGCACACCGGCGAAAAGGATGATGTCGGCGCGGGTTTCGGCCGCCCGGCGCGCCAAGGCCAAACTGTCGCCTATGTAGTCGGCGAGGTCCTGTATTTCGGGAATCTGATAGTAGTGCGCCAGAATAACGGCGTTTTTTTCCTTACGGAGCCGGTTGATTTCTGCGATGTAATCCATAGGTTTCAGTTTGAGGACTACAAAAATAAAAAAAGTAGGAGCAATTACATTATTCAGCGGTTCCGAGGATGGTGATGCTACCGCTCTGCACCTTGCGCTTGCCGTAGAGGTTCTTGTAGGTGACCATGTAGAAGTAGGGGCCGTCGGGGAGTCTCGCGCCCGTGTTGTTCACCCTGCCGTTCCACTCGAAGCCGTCGGCGGTGGGTACCTTCTGCTTCAAGACGGGCTGCCCCCAGCGGTCCACAATCTCAATCAGCACGTCCGTGCATTTCTCAATCTGCTTGAATTTCAGCACGTCGTTC
>JAAVBQ010000024.1 GCA_014803485.1 bacterium
CAGCCACGGCCAAGACCATGATAGAGGGGTTGAAAGGCTACAAGATGCTGCAAGGGGTGCGTGGTCAGGAAGGCGTGAACATCGAGGCTTTCGCCAAGGTAGTGGAATCGCTTTCCAAATTAGTGGCGGTGGCTCCCGAAATTCAGGAAATGGATATCAACCCGCTTTTGGGCAATGCCAAAGGCGTGGTGGCGGTGGATGCCCGTATCCGTATCGAGAAATAAAACTACAACGATGAAGCGTTTTGCCGGCGATGCCGTGGTGGTGCTGATATTTTTGGCACTCTTCCTTCCTTTTTTCCTTTGTGAGCCTCTCTATGCCGGCTATAAAAGTTTCAACGCCGCCCACGCGGTCTTGGCGGGAGGCATCAAATTCGCCGTCTTGTCTACCCTGGGCGAGATTATCGCGTTGCGCATCCGTACCGGTTCGTATGCGGGGCTGAAAGGTTTCGGCGTATTGCCGCGCATGGTGGTGTGGTTCTTTTTGGGGGCGTGGATTGTGATGGCGATGCGGATTTTTGGGAAAGGGGCTCCCGTATTGGCCGATTATATCCTCAATGCCGACGGCAAGGTGACGGCGGCCATGGCTGCCGGTCTTTCCTGGTATAAATTCATCGGGGCTTTCTTCATATCCCTTATGCAGAACACGGCTTTCGCTCCTGTTTTCATGACCCTGCACAAGATTACCGATACCCATATCATGAACTGCGGCGGCAGCCTGCGGGCATTCTGCACACCCATGCGGGTGGGGGAAATCATGGCGGGCATGAATTGGCGGGCGCAGTGGTCGTTCGTGTTCAAGAAAACGATACCTTTCTTTTGGATTCCCGCGCACACCGTAACGTTTATGTTGCCGGGCGAATATCAGGTGCTTTTTGCCGCATTCCTGAGCATCGTGCTGGGCGTTATCCTCGCTTTCGCCGCCAACAAATAGTGTTTGTTACGCTTCTATCCACGCGACGTTTTCCTGCGCGCGGAGCCATGTCAATTGCCGTTTGGCATAGCGGCGGGTGTGGGTCTTGATGTCGGTGACGGCTTGCTCCAGAGAGATTTTTCCGTCGAAATAATCGAAAAGTTCGCGGTAGCCTACGGTCTGCAAGGCATTCAGTGCCCGGTGCGGATAGAGTGCCTTGGCTTCGTCGAGCAGCCCGCTTTGCATCATGAGGTCCACGCGGAGGTTGATGCGGTGATAGAGTTCTTCCTTGGGGCGGTCGAGCACATAGCGTTCGATGATGAAAGGCCGCTGTTTGCGTGGGTTGGTGCGTAGCGAAGAATAGGGCTTGCCCGTCGTGAGGCAGACTTCCAAAGCCCGCCGCAGACGCACCGAATTCTGCAAGTCTATCTTTTCGTAAAAGACAGGGTCGAGTTCCTTGAGTCTTTCCTGCAGGTAGCCTATGCCTTTTTCCTGCAACAGATCCTTGAGTTCCTGCCGCAGGGCGGGAGAGGGGTCGGGCAGTTCGTCAATGCCGTGGCAGACCGCGTTCACATACAATCCCGAGCCGCCTGCCATAACAACCGTGTCGTAGCGGGCGAAAAGCCGCTCCAACAACGCCAAGGCTTCTTCCTCGTAGCGCGATACACTATAATATTCCTCCACGCTTTTGCAGGCGATGAAATGATGCGGCACCTCGGCCAATTCCGCATCGGAGGGGCGTGCCACGCCTATATTGAGTTCGCGGTAGAACTGACGGGAGTCGGCGCTCACGATTTCCGTACCGTAGCGCTTCGCCCATTGGATGGCCAAAGCCGTTTTGCCCACCGCCGTGGGCCCTTCCAGCACTTTGAGCACCTTATCGGCCATCGTCTTTCCTCCGTTTTTCCGTGGCGGGCTCCTGCAATCCCAATTCCTTCGCCACTTCACGAATCAAAGCCCAGTTTTCCTCCACGGTATTGGCGATATCGCCATTGAGCACCGCATCTTTCACCCGCGTCTTGATGACGCCGATTTCCTTGCAGGGAGGCAGACCGTAATGGTCCATGATATCGGTTCCCGAAACCACCGGTTGCAGGTTGCGGATGTAGTCTTTTTCGGCCAATTCCCTCAGTTTGTTTTCCACAATGACGAAATTGTTTTTGTAACGCGCCACCTTCTCGCGGTTCTTGGAGGTGATGTCTGCACGCCCCAGCGTCATCAGCGCATCGATGTCCTCTCCCGCCTCGAAAGCCAGACGACGCACCGCCGAATCGGTCACGATGTCTTCGGCCAAAATAATGGGCCGCAGATGCAGTTCCACCATCTTGCGGACAAAACGCATATGTTCGTCCAAAGGCAGTTTGAAACGGCGGAAAATGTCGGGAACCATTTTGCCTCCCACAAATTCATGACTATGGAAAGTCCAGCCGCGCACGGCGTCGAAACGCTTGGTGCGGGGCTTGGCGATATCGTGCAGGAGTGCGGCCCACCGCAGCCACAGGTCGCCGTGCGCGTAGGCCACATGGTCGAGCACTTCCAGAGTGTGTTCGAAATTGTCTTTGTGTGATTTACCTTTTATGGTCTCCACGCCTTTGAGCGTGAGCATTTCGGGAAAGAACAGCCCCAACAGACCGGCGGCGTCGAGTAGGCGCAAGCCGTAGGAAGGTTGGGGCGAGAGCAGAATCTTATTGAATTCCTCGGTGATGCGTTCCGCCGACAAGGTTTTGATTTGCGCGGCGTTACGCATGATGGCCTCGAAGGTGTCCGGCTCAATGTCAAAATATAATTGCGAAGCGAAACGTACCGCCCGCAACATACGCAAGGGATCTTCCTCGAAGCTTTGGTCGGGGTCGCGGTGCGAGCGCACGCAGTGTGCCTCCAAATCCTCCAATCCGTGGAACGGGTCGAGCAGCTCCCCGAAATTTCCGTTTGAGAGCGAAAGCGCCATGGCGTTGATGCTGAAGTCGCGGCGATGCTGATCGTCTTCCAGCGTGCCTTCCGAGACCTGTGGTTTGCGTGAGCCGGGTGTATAGGTTTCCTTGCGCGCACCCACGAATTCGATATCCATACCGTTATACTCGAATTTGCAGGTGCCGAATTGCTCGAAGACCGACAGATGCGGAGTTTCTCCTCCCTGCGCGGCGAGGCCGTCACACACTTTCCGGGCAAAATCCACCCCGTTTCCCAACACCACGCAATCGATATCGGAAGAGGGGCGATGCAACAACAAATCACGTACATAACCGCCTACCACATAGACTTTTGCGTGAGTTTCTCCGGCTGTTTTCCGAATCATCCCGAACACGGGTCCGCTCAATTTTTCTTTCAGGTTCATGCCACTACATTAAGTTTTCTTACGCTCGAACATTGCAAAAAAAAGAATAAAATTTTAATTTTGACGCGCATTTTTAGAAAGAACACCTATGGGGCTTTTTTCATTCATGAACCGCGATATCGCCATTGACCTTGGAACGGCCAATACGATAATCATATACAACGACAAAGTGGTGGTGGACGAACCTTCCATCATCGCCATAGACCGCAATACGGACAAAGTTTTGGCCGTGGGCAAGGAAGCCATGATGATGCAGGGCAAGACGCCCGACCACATCAAGACGATCCGTCCCATGAAAGACGGCGTGATTGCCGACTTTCAGGCCACCGAAAGCCTGATGCGCGAACTTATCAAGAAAATTCCCGCGCCCAAGAGCGTTTTCTCGCCGGCCTTGAAAATGGTCATCTGCATCCCTTCCGGCATTACCGAAGTGGAGGAACGTGCCGTGCGCGACTCGGCCGAACAGGCGGGTGCACGGGAGGTGAAACTGATTCACGAACCTATGGCTGCGGCTATCGGTATCGGCTTGAATGTGCTTGAACCTCACGGCAATATGGTGGTTGACGTGGGCGGCGGAACCAGCGAAATCGCCGTTATCGCGTTGGGTGGTATCGTGAGCAACAAATCCATCCGCGTGGCGGGCGACGATTTCAATCAGGACATCAAGGAATACATGAGCAAACGGCATAATATCAAAATCGGGGATTACACCGCCGAGCGCATCAAGATTGAGGTGGGTGCGGCCTTGCCCGAACTGGACAATCCGCCCGAGGATTTTGCCGTGCAGGGACGCGACGTGCTCACCGGTATTCCCAAGGAAATCGTGGTGAATTATGCCGAAATCGCACAGGCTCTCGACCGTTCGATTCTCAAAATCGAAGCGGCGGTGTTGAGTGCATTGGAAATGACGCCTCCCGAACTCTCGGCCGATATTTTCAAGACCGGTATCTATCTGGCCGGCGGCGGGTCGTTGCTCCGGGGCCTTGACAAGCGTTTCGCGGCCAAGACCAAACTGCCCGTGCACCTTGCCGAAGACCCTCTGCGTGCGGTGGCGCGCGGTACCGGCATCGCCCTCAAGAATTACGACAAATTCACGTTCCTCATTAAGTGAAAAACATACGGCTTTGGCTTAAGCGGAACCTCTATGTAGTGTTGTTTCTGCTGTTGGAGTTTTTCTCTGTGGGAGTCTTTTTCCGCTATCACCCCATGCAGGAATCGGGTTTCTATCGTTTTTGCACAGGCATACAAGGCCGTTGTGCCTCCGTGTTCGGAGGCGAGTACAGCCGCAGGGCCCTGCGCGAGGAAAACGAACGTCTGCAGAACGAGAACGCCGCTTTGCGCGCTACGGTGGAATCTTCCTATTTCAGCACGTCCCATCTTGTGGATTCGGTGTGCGGCGACACCCTCTACAAACAGATGTACACCTATATCGTGGCGAATGTGATTCACGCCACTTTCGCACCCAAAGACAACTATGTGATGCTGGATGCCGGTTCGAGCGACGGTGTGGCTCCCGGTATGGCGGTATTTTCGCCTGCGGGCATTGTGGGAATCGTGAACCGGGTGTCGTCTCATTTCTCCTCGGTGATTTCGGTACTTCATAGTCAGAGCATGGTGAGCGTGAGTCTGGCTTCGTCGGGCTATTCCGGATCGCTTCTTTGGAAAGGCGGCCGCTACGACGCAGCGATATTGGTGGACGTGCCGGCTCATATTGCTGTGGAAATCGGCGAAAGGGTAGTGACCAGCGGGCTTTCTTCCGTCTATCCCGGCGGCATTCCCGTAGGTTGCGTATCGGGAATCGCCTCAACGGAGGGAGAGGAATTCTATCGCCTCAACATCCGTCTCAGCGAACCTTACGCAAATTTGAACAAGGTGTATGTGGTGAAAAATCTTTATAAAGACGAACAGGATTTATGCAGACTTCCTTCTGGAAAAATATAATACGGCTTGCGTTCCTGCTTCTGTTGCAGGCCTTGGTTTTGGAACATATTTCCTGGCCGGGGAGTCTGCATCTGCTTGTGTATCCGATAGCCTTGATTCTGCTGCCGATGCAGATTCCCAACGTGGCGTTGATTCTGTTGGCTTTCGGTTACGGATGGTTGGTGGATATATGTTGCGGCACGCCGGGTCTGAATGCAGCTTCGGCAGTGTTCATGATGTTTTGCAGGATTGTCTATTTCAAGGTGAACGATGTGCGGGATATTCTGCACGACAGTGAATTGCAGGGCTCTCCGTTGCCTTCCAATTTAGGGTGGGGCGGTTTTGCCGCCTACGCGGCCTGGATGGTGGCGGCCTTTCATCTTTTTTACTTCATGTTGCAGGCGGGCAGTTTCCAGCATTTTCCCTACACGCTCTTTCTGGCGGCGGGCAGCGGCTTGTTGTGCTACCTCGCCCAGCTTTTAGTGGTGTGGATGTTTGCCAAAAAGGGCAATACAAGGTAATTTCGTATCGTTAGCTTCGCTGAAGATACTTCGTCTCGGCAGAGCCAACCTGCAAACAAGTTTGAGGTTGTCTCTGCGCTCGACTTTTCGTATCTTCGCAGTTTGTTCGCGGTTGGTTTGCGGCCGACGCGGAAATAAAATTTGAATTATGAGACCAGATTACAAGCATGTAGATATACGGAAAGGCGCGGCCTCGAAGCCTTCGGCAACGAAGACCGCAGTTTCCCAAAAAGGGGAGGCCGGACTTTGGCACACTCCCGAACAGATTCCCGTAAAACCGTTTTACGTTCGCGAAGACTTGCAGGACATGGAACATCTGAACTATGCCGCAGGTCTTCCTCCGTTTTTGAGAGGCCCCTACAGCACCATGTATTCCCAGCGTCCGTGGACTATCCGCCAATATGCGGGTTTCTCGACGGCCGAGGAATCCAACGCTTTCTACCGCCGCAACCTGGCGGCCGGGCAAAAGGGCTTGAGCATTGCTTTCGACTTGGCCACGCACCGGGGCTATGACTCCGATAACGAACGGGTTGTGGGCGATGTGGGCAAGGCCGGCGTGGCGGTCGACTCCATCCTCGATATGGAAATCCTTTTCGACCAGATTCCCTTGGACAAGATGTCGGTGTCTATGACCATGAACGGCGCGGTGTTGCCGATTCTGGCGTTCTATATCGTGGCGGCCGAGGAACAGGGCGTGAAAATGGAGCAGTTGAGCGGCACCATTCAGAATGATATCCTCAAGGAATTCATGGTGCGCAACACCTATATCTATCCTCCCAAGCCTTCGATGAAGATTATCGCGGACATCTTCGCGTTCACCTCCAAGAATATGCCCAAATTCAACTCCATCAGTATTTCGGGCTATCATATTCAGGAGGCGGGCGCTTCGGCGGACATCGAGCTGGCCTATACCTTGGCCGACGGCTTGGAATATATCCGTGCGGGTATCAACGCGGGCATGAGCATCGACGATTTCGCACCCCGTCTGTCGTTCTTCTGGGGCGTGGGCATGAACCACTTTATGGAAATCGCCAAGATGCGCGCGGCGCGTATGTTGTGGGCGAAGTTGGTGAAGCAGTTCAATCCCAAGAATCCCAAGTCGATGAGTTTGCGTACCCACTCGCAGACCTCGGGTTGGTCGCTTACCGAACAAGATCCTTTCAACAACGTTACCCGTACTTGTGTGGAAGCGATGGGCGCGGCTTTGGGACATACCCAGTCGTTGCACACCAACGCTTTGGACGAAGCTATCGCGCTGCCTACCGACTTTTCGGCGCGTATTGCCCGCAACACGCAGATTTACATTCAGGAAGAAACGCAGATTTGCAAGGGCATAGACCCGTGGGCAGGTTCCTACTACGTGGAAACGCTGACGCAGGAGTTGGCCGACCGCGCGTGGAAACTGATTCAGGAAGTGGAATCCTACGGCGGCATGGCCAAGGCCATCGAGGCGGGGGTTCCCAAGATGCGTATCGAGGAAGCGGCTGCCCGCAAGCAAGCCCGCATCGACTCGCGCACCGACACGATTGTGGGTGTGAACAAATACCGATTGGAGAAAGAAGCGCCTATCGAGACGTTGGAGGTGGATAATACCAAGGTGCGCGAGGCGCAGTTGGCCCGTTTGGCCAAATTGCGCGCCCACCGCAATCAGGCAGAGGTAGACGCGGCTTTGGCCGCGCTGACCCGTTGCGCCGAAACCGGCGAGGGGAACTTGCTCGAACTCTCTATAGACGCGGCGCGCAAGCGGGCTTCATTA
The DNA here is from genome assembly GCA_014803485.1 of bacterium. Lineage (GTDB taxonomy): Bacteria > Bacteroidota > Bacteroidia > Bacteroidales > P3 > Pullibacteroides. Next base: position 7,445 of record JAAVBQ010000024.1, read on the forward strand.
GGCGAGATTTCGTTCGCTTTGGAAAAAGTATTCGGCCGATACAAGGCCTCCATTAAAACCATTTCGGGTGTGTATGCGAAAGAAGTAAAAGACGACGCCTTGTTCAACAAGGCGGTGGCTATGGCCGATGCCTTCGCGAAGAAAGAAGGTCGCCGGCCGCGTATCATGGTGGCCAAGATGGGGCAGGACGGACACGATCGTGGCGCCAAGGTAGTGGCCACGGGCTATGCCGACCTCGGTTTCGACGTGGATATGGGCCCCTTGTTCCAGACTCCCGCCGAAGCGGCCAAGCAAGCCGTGGAAAACGACGTGCATATTGTGGGCGTTTCGTCGCTGGCGGGCGGTCACAAGACGCTGGTGCCGCAGTTGGTGGAAGAACTCAAGAAATTGGGGCGTGAGGACATCCTCATCACCGTGGGCGGCGTGATTCCCTATCAGGATTACGATTTTCTCTATAAACACGGAGCCTGCGCCATCTTCGGCCCCGGCACGGTGATTGCCGATTCGGCCGTCAAGATGCTGGAAATTCTCGGTGTGGAACAACCTGAATGATACATTATGAAACATCTGTTGCTCATCAGTAACTCTACCAATGCGGGAGAAGCCTATTTGGCTTGGCCTCGGCAGGCTATCGCCGATTTCTTCAAGCGTTTCGGCATCAAGCGGGTGCTGTTCGTGCCTTATGCGGGCGTGGCGTCGGGCTATGATGCTTATGCGCAGAAGGTGGGTAAGGTGTTCGGGGAAATGGGTGTGGCGCTGGATTCGGTGCATACAACCGAATATCCCGTAACGGCGGTGCAACAGGCCGAATGTATTGTGGTGGGAGGGGGAAACACCTTCCATTTGGTGCACGAGATGCAGCGCACGGGCATCATGGAGGCCATCCGCGAGAAGGTGTTGCAGGGTTGCCCGTATATGGGCTGGAGCGCAGGTTCGAATGTGGCTTGCCCCACCATCAAGACCACCAACGACATGCCGATTATAGAGCCTGAATCTTTCAATGCGCTCAATTTGGTGCCCTTTCAGATAAATCCCCACTACTTGGATGCCAATCCGGAAGGTCACGGCGGCGAAACGCGCGAAGACCGCATCAAGGAGTTCATGGTGGTCAATCCCGATGTCTATGTGGCGGGATTGCGGGAAGCCACTTATCTGTTGGTGGAAAACGACACGATGCAGCTGCTGGGCTCGCGCAAGATGCGCTTGTTCAAAGCCGGCGAAGAAACGCGCGAGATAGAACCCGGCGACGTTTCGTACCTGCTGTAAATATCAGATTTTCTGCAATTCGTTATGAGGGAAGTGAATCCGGGGGAGACGGAGAGGGCGTATGCTTTCGAGATGTGGATGAGGGCATCCATGCCGCCCGCTTCCTGAACCGCCTGTAGGAAGCAATCTCCACCCTCTAAAAAACGGTAAAGCTTTCCTCTTTCGTACGCCTGCACAAATCTTTTGCATTCGGAAGATATTGATTAAGTAGGGCTTAATTTTTTAATTATGGCGAATTCGCCATAATTAAAATCGGGGTTGAACAATTGTTCCCAAATACCTAAATATTCAATGGTATTGCGGTTGCGCATCCATATTCAAATTAGATATTTTTGGAGATGTATTCTTTTATTTCCTCCACAGACGGAAGCCGTACCATATATTTTCTCACAAAAAGGTTCTTATCCATTCCTGCGGTGGCATATTTCACAATAGTTTCACCATGGTCGGTACATAGCAGCAGACCGATAGGAGGATTGTCATCGGGTTGCATGACTTCGGTTTTGTAGTAATTGAGATAGAGGTTTAATTGAGAGGCATATTCGTGTCTGAAACGGTCGGCTTTCAGTTCAACGATAATATGGCATTTTAAAATCCTGTGGTAAAACACAAGGTCAATGTTAAAATAATCCTCATCCACTAAGATGCGTTTTTGTCTTGCTTCAAAGCAAAAACCTTGTCCCATTTCAATCAAGAAAGATTGAATATTGTCGAGAATAGCCTGCTCCAAATCGTTCTCTCGTACGACAGTTTGTTGTTCCAATCCTAAAAACTCCAAGGTTAAAGGTGCCTTAATGACATCTTGGGGCGTCAATGTATAAGACTCGTTGTTGATGATGGCCTCCAAGGCCTCCTTGTTTCGCGACAATCCTGAACGTTCGAAATAGAGAGATGCGATATGTCTGTCGAGATCTTTCACCGACCAACAGCCACGTAGTGCCTCAATCTCATAGAACGTCCGCTTCAAAGGGTCATTTATAGTCGAAAGCTTGATAAGGTGGGTACATGGCAATTGGCGAAACAATCGGTCTGCCGGTATCTGCGGGATGTCCCTGTTTCCCATTGTAGCGTTGTCTTCTGATTGGGCGGTCGGTAACCGCCGTTTGGGTCCGTTGAGGAATTCGGCGGTCGGCAACCGCCGAATTGCATCATGATGGGAAAGATAACGGGCTATGGGTTGTCCAAACTGTGGATAAATCTGATACAGACGTCGATACTCTCGAAACCGACGTACGGTCATTCCTTTGTTGTTTAGCCTCTCTTCCAGTTTTTGCAAAAGAAACTCGCCATAGGCTGCGCGGTCCTCGCCATTTTGTTCGTATTCGACTATATAGAGTCCTGTCAACCAATTGCGCGTGGTTAAAGCCATGTTCACAGCATGTGCGGCTTGCTGTTGCAAGGCGTTCTGAATGACCTGTATACAGTTGGCCAAAGATTCGAAATTCATAGCCATCGAAGTTTTTCTATATATCGTAGAAAGTTGATTTTAACGAAGTGGAAGATTATGGCAACAGGCAGGTTTTTGATAGGCAAATCGCAAGAAACAAATCTCTTATCTTGTTGATAACTTTTTTGAGAAGATGTATCCGTTTGCCGAATATTTTATTATTATAAAAATAGGGTGGCAAGGGGTTGATAGTGTGGTGATAGGGATTTCGCGGGATGCCGTTTCGCGGGCGTCAAAATTCCTTTATAATAATAAAATATTGATTGTTAGAAGAATTGTGTCTTTCGTGGGGACGGGGAAATGCCTACCTTTGTAGCCGCCCGGAGGGCAGAAGATTTCCCGCCACGGCGGGGACGGGCAGATTGGGTAGAGGTTTCGCCCCGGGGAAATCCGTTCTGTTAACCAACAAACTCGATGATAGAATGAAAAGAACGATGCATTACCTCACGCTGCTGAAACGCGCCTTGCCGATTGCGGCGTTTGTGGGCGCGGGCATAATGGCGGGCTGTAAACCGGAACCGGATGAAAAAGCGGCACCCATCGACCCGGTAAAGGTGTTAAAGTTTGGAAACAATATGGGCATAGATTCCATCAGTTATGATAATGTTATGAAATATGCAAATGCCCCGCGTATTACGAAAATAATTTATTTTAATGATTCAACCAATGGTAATAATAATTATGATGGATATAGTGCAGATGGTATTTCAAAGTTGCGTGGTATTTTGCAGGAACGTTTGGATTATACGCCAAAGGCAACGGGTGCCGGAACGCTTATATTTGCAGATTACGCTCTGATGGCCCAGGACAGCCTGTGGTTTGTTGCGAACGGATGGAAAATCCGCACATGGCAAAGATAAAATGTATCACACAAAATACAGATTGTACGATGAAAAAGTATTGGAAAGTAGCCTTATTCGCCTTGCCTCTCGTTCTGCTACTGGCGGTGGCCTGCGAGAAAGAATCGTCCGAACCCGTCTATCGCGCCCCCTATGAAAAGGAACTGCGGTTTAATCATTATGATACGGATTCCATTGAAATGCCGATTGTTCAGAAATTTGCCCGCGACACCGCATGCAAACATGTTTATTTAACCTTGACTGATAATAATAGCTTTACTAATCAAACTACTAATATGATAACAAATGTACGTAATTATTTGGACGCACGTATTCAGTTGGCACCGGAGAAGATTTCCGGCCGTGGGGATTTTAACTTTTACCCTGGAACGGCATCAATTGCGGACAGCCTGTGGTTTGTAGAGCAGGGTTGGACGGTTAACCAACGACGGTATAACAGATAAAGCCCATTTACGGAAAGTTTAGTTTCATGTCCACCCAAGCCGCAGGCTTCACCTTGCGGCTTTTTTGTCCTCAAAAATCGGAAAATAGTGCAGTTTGGCGGGGTGGACGGGAGGCGTATATCTTTGTTAGGCTTTCAGGTAGACTTCGATGGCGCCGCGGCCGTAGCGGGTGATGGAGGCGTCCATGAAATGTACGTCGGGGTATTGCTTGAGCCGTTTCTCGATTTCGTGCTTGAGCGTGCCTTCGCCCACACCGTGGATAAAGATAATTTTGGAAAGCTTCTGCTCCATAGCCTGATTGAGACACGTCTCGAATACCGCCAGCTGNTTGGACAGATATTCCCGCTCCTCGATATTCCGNCATTCCAAACGCGTTTCCAGCAATTTCTCGATATGCAGGTCTACCTCGGCCGTGTCNTTGGCTATCATATAGCGAGATAACGGATTGGTTTTGTTGGGTGTCTGCACCTTGCCCGCANCGGAGCCCTCCCCGTCGCGCACGGGCTTTCCATTGCGTTCCTGAAAGGCGATGCCGTTCTCGGCCTCGTGCGCGGNGGCATCGAGCATGGGTATCAGCAACACTTTCTCGCGCATGAACACNGGCAACACATAGTTTTCNGTCTGCGAGAGCTGCGCCGCCTTCATCTTGAACGTCTGCGAGAAAGGTTTGAGCCAAGTCTGNCTTTTTTCCATGCAGAACAGGCCTTGCAAGATGCCTTCCGTCCAGAAGCCTATGTCCTCGCGGTTCACGCTCTCCACCAAGATGCGGGAGTAGGGCGGCACCGAGGCGAAATCCGCTCCGTAGAACGNTTCNGCGCCTTTNGTGGCGAGNNTGTAGAGCAGGGTNTGGGGCGTGAAGTTGATGATGTGGAACTCGATGTCGCCGCGCAGCATGAATTGTTGGTCGACGGGCAGCAACCCGATATAGACGCCTTCCGGNTGCGGTTTCTTGCTCACGAAACCCCTTTGGAGCGGTTGGATGCGGAGGTCGGCGGGGTCTTCCTCGGCGGCAGGTGCCGGGGTGGGCGACGCGGCGGGCGTATCGTCTTCTTCCAGACCGTAGTCGGCCCACGTCTTGGGCGCGGGGGCTTTCTTGAGGTCTTCCTCCTTGGGCTCGGGATTGCCGTAGGTGGCCTTGCCCTCGTAGAACAGCCGTTCCGCCGCCGAAGCGGGTGCCTCTATCTTGATGAGATCGCCCGCCGCGTAGGGCAGTTCGAAACCGTCTACCGTAACGCCTAAGGTAGAAGGCCCCAGGATTTTGGTAATCACGCCTTCGCCCATCTGGTCCATGAACTTCACCTTGTCGCCTATCTGGAATTTCATAGCTGTGTTTTTTTAGAAAAACTACGCAAATATACTAACTTCGCGGGGTGATGACGAAATGGAAAAACATAGGTGTGTGTCTGCGGGGGCTGTGTGCCGGGCTGCTTGTGTCGCTGGGTGCGGTGGCCTGCAAGCCCGATGCCATGCAGAGCGAGATGTGTTTGCGGTTCACCTTTACTTTCGNGGGNGAGAGCCTGCGCATGGGGGAACGGACGTATGGCATTGCCTCGGGCGAGAGAATNGCGGTGAGCGACATCCGTTATTTTGTGTCGGACGTGGTCTTGGTGGATTATGCGGGGCGGAGGGTGAAGTTCGAGGCGGACGACCGCAACGTGCACTATGTGAGTTCGGATTTGGAAGAAAGCCTCACGTGGCGTTCNTCGCGCAAGTTGCCCACGGGNGTATATGATTATGTGGAATTTGTATACGGACTGGATTCGGCGCGCAATGTGTCGCATGCGTTCCGAAATCCTCCCGAAAGCCTGATGTTTTGGCCGGAGGTGCTGGGNGGCGGCTATCATTACATGCAGATAAACGGTTATTGGGGCGATGCCGGTGAGACGGCGTGCACGAGACCTTTCGGCCTGCATACCGGCATCGGCATGGAGCAAGGGGAGGAGGGGAGCGTTCATTTCAGCAATGCGGTGAAGATTATTGATACCCTGCGGTTCTTTCTTGTGGAGGACGGGGACAAGACGCTGACCGTGAACATGGAAGTGGCCGAGTGGTTCCGCAATCCGCANGAATGGCGTTTTTCGCAATACGGGGGCTCTGTGATGCAGAATCCCGAGGCGCAGAGGGTGTTGCGNGANAATGCGGCGAGTGTGTTTGAGGTGAGGGAGTAGNGGTGAAGGATAGGCTTTATATTAATATAAAAAGAATGTTTGTACGGAGGAAAAAATACGGTTTTGCGTGGAAGGGGATGGGCGCGGCGGCCTGTCTGGTGCTCTCCTGNCTTTGCGTTTCCTGCGGAGACCCCGTCGAAACAAGCTTCAATCCCGCCTACTTCAACCTGCCCGAAACCGCCTTTTTCCCCACCGAAACCAATATCCCCGCCGACAACCGCCTCTCGGCGGAGGGCGTTGAATTGGGGCGGTATCTTTTCTACGACAACCGAATCGCCGCCACGTCCGAAAATCCCGAGGGCGTGAGCTGTTCCGAATGTCACCG
>JAAVBQ010000025.1:0-33311 GCA_014803485.1 bacterium
GGCAACCATCGTCATAAATGGCAAACCGGTGATGACGGTTGACGTGAATAGAAAGGTCAAGGCAGATAACCTGAAAGGTTTCAGGCGGCGGATAAAAAGTCGGTACGTGAAGACGCTTATGGATGAAATCAACGTCGATTTACTGTATAAGGAGATTGGAAATGAAAGAGGAGAAGAAAAGCAGACGGATTGAAATACGTGTAAGCGAGGAAGAATATGCCCGTATCAAATACAATGCGGACAAATATCAGGAAGGGAACATCGGGGAGTTGCTCAGGCAACTGGCCGTGTACGGTCAGATTACCGTAGTGCAGAAACCTGCGAAATCCAACCCGAAACAGGCAGCCGTGTATGATTTGATAAAGGAATACCGCAAGGTGGGGACAAACTACAATCAGGTGGTGAAGTCCGTTCATCAGATGGCGGGTGGCCGCCAGATGCCGGAGCTGGTGGCGAAGAATCTGGAACGCCTGGCAGAGCATACCGACCAACTGATAGCCCTGACCAAGGGGGTACAAACACTCTTTGAAGATGGTGATCAAGATAACCAAGTCCACCCGGATTGATGCCGTGGTGGGCTACAATATGGAGAAAGTCGCCAAGCAGGAAGCGTCCCTGTTGGACAGCAACAAAATTCCCGTGCGGTTCAATGAGGACGGCATCCCCTACAAGCAGGAGATGGTGAACGTCTTCGATGACCGGCAACAGCTCAATGCCCGGGTGCGGAACCCGGTTACGCATATATCGCTCAACCCCGATCCGAAAGATATTCTTTCGGACGAGCTTCTGACGAAGATGGCGCATGAGCTTCTGGACAATCTGGGATACGGGGAACAACCCTGTGTCATTTTTAAGCATACCGACATAGCGCGGCATCACGTCCATATCGTGGTGTCCAACATCGATGACAGGGGACGGAAAATCAACGACAGTCACGAACGTTACCGGGCCAACCGAATCCGTCAGGGGCTGGAAAACAAATATCGGCTGCATAAGGCGGAGGAATCCGAGGTAAGAAAGGCCGAAAGTCTCGAAAGAACCCAAGTCGGAGAACATGATGTGACGGGACAGATAGCCGGAGTTTGTGAACGGGCGTTGTCCGATTACCGGTTTACGGGCTTTGGGGAGTTCCGCACTTATATGGAAGAGTGCGGTGTGAAGATGAACATCGTCGATACCGATAACGGCAAAGGCATCTCCTATGCCGCATCGGACGAGAACAACGAACAGCGCACCCCTTGGGTGCCGGCCTCGGAAATGGGGGAAAGGTACTTATATAATAATGTGGTGCAACGGTTGGAACAATCCCGCTCTCAGGCAAAAGATTATTGCAAGCGGCAGGGTTTGCGCAAACTTCTCGCAGGTCATTTACAGGCCGAGAACCTGCAAGAACTCAACAAGAAAGCGGCGGCGGTGGGGTTGAGTTACGTTTTCCGTTTCACACCGGACGGAAAGCCGTATGGCTGCACGGTCATCGACCACAAGAAACAGGTGGTCTTCAATGCCTCGCAGGTGCACCGCTCGTTGGCGGCGCAGGCATGGCAGAAGTTCTTTGACGGGCAGCCGATTCCTGAAAAACTGATTGTGGGACGGAAGATAGACCGGGATGAGAAACAGGATACGGACGTATGGAAGAAGATAGACACGTTGCTGGACGGTATCCTGCCGGAGGAGGAAAAACAACGTTACATACCGTCAACGCATACGGCTACACCGGTATCGTCGATGCAAAACCAACGTCGCAATAAGGCTGCAGCCAAGCAGGAACGGGCCAATACCCACTTCCATTTCGAGGACGAAGAGGAGGAAGAAGAACGTCGCCGCAAGAATAAAAACAGATTGTAAACATTTATAAAGACAATAGGCTATGCAAGACACGACAGACGACAAGACCATTGAGAAATTCATGGGCGTGCTGCGGATTATCGCCGTGGTGTTCCTTTTTATACATCTTTATTACTTTATGTTTCCTGTGCTGAAGGAAATCGGGTGGTTTCATCCTTTCGTCAACAAGACACTGTTGCGGTTGCAGAACCTCTACCATATGTTCAGCACCACATGGCCGACCAAGATTATCTGTTTCCTGTTTTTGGGTGTGGGCTGCATGGGAACATCGAGCAAGAAGAAGGAAGACCTGTCCTGGCAAGATGTCCTATGGCGTATCATCGTCGGGTTCTTCCTGTTCTTTGGCTCCGGCATATTCTTTATGAACGGATACAGGATTTCCCATACCGCCTATATCATTTACGGACTGATTACGGTAGCGGGTTTTATCTTCCTTATGTGGGGAGGCATCCTGGCCTCGCGTTTGATACGGGTCAACCTGATGGGCGACCGCTTCAACTTCGAGAACGAGAGTTTCGAGCAGGAACGCAAGCGGATGGATAACGAGTATTCGATCAATATCCCGACGCGGTTTTACTATAAGGGTAAATGGAACAAGGGGTGGATTAATGTTGTGAACCCGTTCCGTGCGAGCATGGTGCTTGGTACGCCAGGTTCGGGTAAGTCGTTCGCCATCATCAACAACTATATCAAACAGTGCATCGAAAAGGGTTTTGCGATGTACATCTATGACTACAAGTTTCCCGACCTTTCGATGATTGCCATCAACCACTATCGGCTGCATCCGAATGGGTATGAGGTTCCTCCGAAAGTGTATGTGCTTAATTTCGATGATCCGCGCCGCTCTCACCGCTGCAACCCCATCAACCCCAAGCTGATGACAGATATAACGGACGCCTATCAGGCCGCCTACACCATCATGTTAAACTTGAATAAGACTTGGATTCAGAAGCAGGGGGAGTTCTTCGTGGAGTCACCTATTACGCTTGTATCGGCTATTATATGGTTTTTGAAGATATACAAAAATGGTAAATATTGTACATTCCCGCATGTTATTCAATTGCTGAATATGCCATATACTGAAATTTTTCCAATTTTAATGAGTTATGAAGAATTAGAGGCCTATTTGTCGCCCTTTGTAGATGCATGGAAAGGCCAAGCCCAGGACCAGCTACAAGGGCAGTTGGCCTCCGCGAAAATTCCTTTGTCGCGTATGGCGTCTCCCCAGCTGTATTGGGTGATGTCTGGTGATGATTTTACACTCGATATCAATAATCCGAAAGAGCCGAAAATCCTTTGCGTGGGCAACAATCCCGACAGGCAGGACATCTATGGGGCGGCCTTGGGACTTTATAACAGCCGTATCACGAGGCTCATCAACAAGAAGAAACAGTTGAAGAGTTGTGTGTTAATCGATGAGCTTCCGACTATTTTCTTCAAGGGGTTGGACAACCTGATAGCCACGGCCCGAAGCAACAAGGTGGCGGTCTGTCTCGGTTTTCAGGATTTTTCGCAGCTAAATAGGGACTATGGGGATAAGGAGAGCAAGGTTATTCAGAACACCGTTGGTAACGTGTTTTCCGGCCAGGTGGTGGCCGAGACCGCCGACATTCTGAGCAAACGGTTCGGAAAGGTGCTGCAACGGCGGCAAAGTCTCTCCATCAACAAACACGATACATCGGTATCCATTTCAACGCAGTTGGATTCCTTGATACCGGCTTCTAAGATTGCCACCATGACGCAGGGTATGTTTGTAGGGGCGGTGACGGATAATTTTGGGGAAGAGATAAATCAGAAGGTGTTCAATGCCAAGATTGTCGTGGACGTGAAGAAAGTAGCGAAGGAAGAGAAGAAATACAAGGACATATCCATCATCACCGACTTCACCGATGAGAACGGGGAGGACCATATGGAGGAGATGATCCGGCAGAACTACCGCCGCATCGTGGCCGAGACCAAGCAACTCGTCAAGGATGAAATCGCCCGCATCGAAGCCGACCCGGATTTATGCCATTTGCTGGAGGACGCGGAATAGATGGAATATCGTTTTTAAATTTTAGTTAAATATGTTAACTTAGTTGGTGATTTAATATATAAGGGTAATGAATTCAATTCAATATTTTCAGAGAGGATTGTTTCACTATGGGAAACAAGAGTATAGATTAGCTGTTGAAAATTATGAAAAGGCCTTGTCTCTGCAAGAGAAAGAATATTATGATGAAACTTCTACGATTTATGTGAACAAGGCGAAGGCATTGGTCAAACTGATGAAATATAAAGAAGCGATAGAAGATTATACATATGCTATTAATTATGATAAAACACCATTTCCAATGGCGTATTATGGAAGAGGTGTTGTGAGAATGAAAATTTCTGATATACATAATGCTATTAATGATTTTAGTTATGCTATAACTTATGCTGATAATATGGGGATGGCCTATTATTGTCGTGCTATGGGGTATATGGAGCTTAAAAAATATAACTCTGCTGAAAGAGACTACAAACAAGCAATATTATGCTTTTCTTATCTCCCGCCTTGCGCTTTGTTTTTTAATGGATTAGGAACGGCTCAATATCGCTTGAAAAAATACGATTTGGCGTTAGAAAACTATAATACAGCAATAAAAATTGATTCGAATTTTGTTGCAGCATACAACAATAGAGGTACTACGTTCTTTAAGCTTAATCGAAAAGAAGATGCGCATGCAGATTTTAAGTTGGCACGATTAATTGAAGCACGAAAAGAAAAGCAATACAGATGGCAATATATTTTTGATTATGTATTGCCAAAGTTTGTAGATGATATTGATACATATTTATTTGCAAATAATTTAGATGCGGTTGTAGACGATAGTTTTCTGTTCTATATTCAGCGTTTTGTAATAAATGGAAGAGTGGATTGTTCGGAGCTTCTTAACGCTACAATAAATATAAATAAATATTTTAAGAAGATAATATGTTGGGATGTTAATAACGAAACCTCATATAGATTGCTGTATATGCAAGTGGTGAAAATTATGTCGCTATTGCATGTAGGGAAGGTTAGTTATTCTATATCTCATTACACATCAGAATCGACGGTAAAAGCTCTTTTAATTGATTCCTCGCCATTGCGATTGACAGGTGTCACTAAAGCCAATGATGAATACGAAGGAAAACCTCTTTATTCTTTTTTGAATATCTCAGAAGATGTAGGGCGGGGAAATTACGCATATATTACTTGTTTTTCACCTGGAGAAGATGACCATAATATGTTTCGGTTATACGGGAAGAAAGAAAAAAAAGAGAATTCTGGATTTTGCTTGAGCTTTAGAAGTGATTTTTTTAATGAACAGTTGTCGATGGATTCTATATATGGCCGAAAAATCAGTGAAAAATTACCCTTGTTTAGATGTGTTTATATGGGTAGGACAATCACAAATTCTGATAGTACATGGTATGTAAAAAATGTTGGAGGAGGTGGTTTTGTCAATTTGGAAGATGTGAGGATGCAATTTGATGTTTTAAAAAAAATATTTGAAGAGTGCAAGTCGCTTAAATTGGATATAGTGAAGAAGATAATAGATCCCTTGCGATATCTAATAAAAACAGATTCATGGCAAGAAGAAAGGGAATGTCGAATTGTAAAGATTGTGACTTCTGATAATGGCATGCAAGGTGATAATATGATGGAATATATTAACTATGCTTCAATAAATGATTATATAGATAGTGTTTATATAGGATGTAACGCTATGGATGGGAATGAAACATCTTGGACAAAATTTATTCAAGAAATAAAAGTTCAATGTCCACAAGCAAAATGTTTCTTGAGTAGGCATAAAAACAAGATAATGAATTGATAATGGTCGATTGTTTAAACGATTTATAGATTGTATAGTCTCCGTATTCAAGGTCTTGATATATTGCCCGGACATAAAGGTCTGGAACGGAGTATAGTTATGATAGCTTTTCATGGCTTGTAAGATTTTCTTATTTATCAATACAATATAGTTTCTTCGCCCGTCATCTGCCACACGGGCTTCGATAGAAGTTCTTTCAATTCCATTTTGGATAAAATTTAAGGTTTGCACTAACCTGTGCGCACAGGTCTTTGTCGTTCGAACAGCGCAAAATTATCCCCGGAGGAAGGTGGTACGTAGGTGGAAAATGAAAATTTTTAGAAATACAATATGCAGTATATCAATTATATTTGAAAATATTTTAGGTGGAAAAAGTGGTAAGAAGGTGGAAACTTCTATAAAAAGCCAAAGAAGCCAGAAAAGCCAAGAAAAGCCAAAAGAAGCCAAGAAAAGCCAAATCTGGGTTTTTATATTGAAAGAATAGAAAATTGCTGATTAATAGCTTTTTGAGTTGTTTCTCTGCTGAATTTATTCTCCTAAAATGCAGTTCTGGTAAGCCTTCACCGATACTTTTGTTTCGCTAATTCATTTATTGTTTAACCATTTAAAAACAAAAGAAAATGGAAGAATCAATCAGAAACGAGGCAATGGAAAAACTGGGACAGATGGAAACTGGTTCCTACAAGCCCCGTGTGAACGCGGAACAGATGTTATCGTACCTCGAAGAAATGGCCGCCAAGGGCGTTGATGTCAAGGAACTGGTGGGCTCGCAAGACTTGCGCCGCCTCGCCTATGGCAAGATGACCTCCAAGCTGTACGGCTTCCAGCAGACACGCGACGGCAAGGTCTACGATGAACAAGGCAAGTTCTACCTGACCGGAGGTGACAAGCCCGAACTCAAGGCTATTACCGTTTACCACAAGGAACTGGATCGTTCCCAGTTCAAGGGCTACGTCTTCACGGCCGAGGAAAAGAACAACATTTTCCAGAACGGACAGGCCGGTACCGTCATCGAGCTGGATGTGAACCACGGCAACAAGGAAGGTCTCGAACCCAAAATGGAGAAATGCTATGTTTCTTACGATCGTGATCTTAATCGCTTCAAGGCTGTTCCTGTCGAAAAGATTTCGGAAAACACCTTCAAGAAGTACTTCGGACATGAATTGTCCGACGAACAGGCCGCCCAATTGAAAACCGGCAAGCCCGTCATGGTGGAGCTTCCCGATGCCAAGGGAAATATCAGGAAGACGGTCTTGCAGTTCGATGCCTTTGAGTTCGGTCTGAAACAGTATCCGGCCGTTTTCTTCGCGCCCCGCAAGTTCCTGGGCGTTGAGTTGACCGACGAGCAACGCAAGGCGCTTGGCAATGGGGAGGCCGTCCAACTGAACGACTTGCAGAAGAAAGACGGCACCAAGTTCAACGCCAAAATCAAGCTTGACGGCGAAGCCAAGGTGGCTTTTGAGCCAGGCGAGAAGAAGGCCGTGAAGAATGCCGTGGCAGCGGTCGAGAAGCCCAAGATTGAAAAACCTAAGCTTGAAAAGCCCAAGTTGGCCAAACCCAAGAAAAAGGCGAGCGGTCAGAAACTTTAAGCCAATCATTTCAACATTGTTGTTTCAAGAGAGGGGGCGTCCGTCCCCTCTCTTTTAAATTAAAAGGACTATGAAAGAAGAACAAAAGTCGACAGAACAGGAACCCGTGGTAGCGGAACAACCGCAAGAACAGACACCGACAGAAGGACAGCAGCAGGGCCAGGACGCGGCGGAGGCGGAGGGGGGTATGGATGTGTCCGCCGGTCAAAAAGCGCCTAAGGCGGGCCTCAAGGAGAGTATCATCCCGACCGTGCAGAAGCCACAGATTGACCCGAACAAGACCGAAGGCGGTGTCCTCCTCGATACCATTATCACCAATGCACACGCCGCTTATCAACGCCGTAAACAACAGAAGCAGAGAAAGCAGGAGCAGGATAAGTTTCCGGAGAAGGGGAGTAAGATAGGTGCGGAGGAGTTCAAGCAACTGATGTACCAGCTCGGCAAGGAAGGGGTTGATTTGGCGGCGCTCCACAAAAACGGCGACATGGACCGTCTGTTGCAGGGGCGCATCACCAAAGAGGTGTATACCCGTACCCCTGCCGGGAGTTGGTTGGAACGCAGCGGTGCGCTCTTCCTGGGCGAGGATAATAAAATCCACCAGACTTTGATTAAGCAGGATAGGGTCATGGAAAAGGATTTGACCGCCAAGCAGAACGAGCAGCTGAGAACGGAAGGCGAAGTGCTCAAGGGGGACACCCTTATCAAGCGTAATCCGAAAACTCGACGTGTGCAGCGCATACCGGCAAGCCAGGAGGCCAAGCAACGTCACCAACAGAAGACACAGCAGCAGCTCAGGAACCGCCGCACCGTTGCGCCGAAAAAGAAGATGGTGAAGCGCGGACGGGGTTTGTAAACATTAATTGATACATATATAAATAGAGGAAATATGAAATCGTTTTTGAGAAATGATCCGTCCAAGGCCGAGATAGAGATTCTTGAAGCGCAAGGACGATTCTTTGAAGATAAAGTGGCCGTCTTGGAACGCACGACTTCTCCGCGGACTATCATGTCGGCGGCCTACAACGAGGAGGTGGAACTGCGGAAGTTGGCCGCTTCGCATCCCTATGCCACCGAAGAGGTGCTGGACAAATTGTCGCTGGACTCCGATGTCGAGGTGCGGCTACAGGTGGCGGCTAACGCAAATACGGGGCAGACGACCCTTGACAGGCTTTTTTATGATGAATATTTAGAGGTTCGCCAGGTAGCCGTCACCAACGAAAATGCCAGTGAACAAGTGTTGGTGCGGGCCATAAACGATTCGGAAGCCGAATTGCAGGAAATCGCGGCCGCTCATGCCGGAGCGCCCGACTATGTCTTGGAGGTGGCGATTAAATCTAAAAATGTCGAGGTGCGGCGGGCGGTTGCCGGCAACGAGAACGCCACCGAAGCCATCCTGATGCTGGCTGTTCAGGACCCGGACATGCAGGTGCGCAGGGCGGCGGCCATGAACGATGAAGCCACCCTGAAGGTTATCCAAATCGCGATGAAAGACAAGAATGAGGATGTGCGGGCCGTAGCGGTGATGCACGATACCGTTACGGAAGACCTGTTGGTGGCGATGCGTTCCGATGCCTCGCTGAAAGTACAACAGGCGTTGAGAAGGTTGGAGATGTTGCAGGCATCTATCGAACTCAAGACCTTGCAGGACCCGGTGGATTCGATACCCAAATACATCGGTGACAAAAAACTGACTTACGCCCAGCGGCAGCGGCTCGCCGATGGGAAACTGGTCGAAGTGAAGAACGTCACCGACAAAAACGGGGTCAAGCATGACCGTATCAACCTGCGTTCAGACGGTAAGCGCCTGTTGGTTGTCGATGACAAAAAGAACCAGGAACAGAAGAAAGAGCAGAAGAAAGAACGCGAGAAGAAATCTTCCCTCAAACGCCGTTTCTAATGGAATCTATCGCAGAAGTGAACCGCCGGTTCAATGCAGAGCTGGAACTTTTTTCCCACGGGAAACAGATAACAGATTTACACTTGGGAAGACCAAGTGAAATTCTATTGGCCAGTGGGCTCCAGGATACGGAAATATACATTGCGCCTAAGACACTCAACAGACATTTACTTAAACACGGGTTTACAGTAAACGATATTAAGGATTTACCGTATGCTATGGGAAATCCGCTTCTCGTATATGAATGGGGTGTAAATGCAAAATCGCTTATTGTAATAACACATAAGCTTTTTGGTGACGATAAGGTTACGGCTGCCATAAAGTTAGAAAGAAAAGGAGAACGTTTGCAAGTCAATGAACTTGCAGGAATTCATCCGAAAGCGGTACAGCGATTTATGCAGGAAATGTCGCAGGCAAAAGAAGGGGGATTGCAGGAAGCATTACGATATGTCCCAGAAAAGAAGAAAGTTCTTGACTGGTTAGGATTGGTCCCTCCCAAGGGGACAGCCTCCTTGACCGATCAAGAACTTTCAATTGCAAAGGTAATACAAAATTTTCAAAATCCACCGCTCAAAAATCAAAAGACAATGGAAACGATAGAACAAGAAAGAAAACAATATATAAGTTATTATCCCTACGGCGACCTGTACAAGATAGAGGAAAAACGCAATGGGAAGCGTGACGGACTGTATAGGCAGTACTATGGTGATGGTCGAATTGCCAGAGAGTGGAACTATAAAGACGGGGTTCCGCATGGCCTCAACAGGGAGTGGAGGCCTGACGGTACCCTAGAGTATATGCGCAACTTCAAGGATGGGCAATTGGAGGGTGTGCGTAGGCAGTATTTCGAAAACGGCCGGATATTTAAGGAGGAAAACTACAAGGACGGGAAACTGGAGGGTCTGACCCGTGTTTGGCGTCCGGATGGACGATTAAATTACGAACAGAACTACCATAATGGGGAGGCGATTTCCAAGCCGGAGACTGTGATGGAAAGAAAATACGAGTTTACCGGAGAAACCCTGCAACACGAAGGGCATACGCTGCATCAGATTCGGGCTGTCGATGATTTGCCTGGTGATGATATGTATGACATTCCCCCCGTGAAGAAAGGCGAACTTGGGGGTTGGATAGAGAAAGAAGAGAACCTATCCCATCGGGGTTTTTGCTGGGTGGGAGGAGAGGCCAAGGTATGGGGCAATGCGCAGATTCATGATAACGCACAGGTGCGAGGCCATGCAGAGGTATCCCAAGGGGTAATAGTGGAAAACACTGCGATTATTGATGACAAAGCAAAGATTTCCGGAAATGCGCAGATTTTCGGACATTCTTTTGTTGGAGATGAAGCCCAAGTGAGAGCCAAGGCTATGATAGGAGGGGAGAATGTTTGCATAAGTGGCCGTGCGCACATAACAGATGGTGCCTATGTATCAGGTGCTGCCATAGTAGGGGATGATGCGGTAGTGAAAGATAAGGCGACGATAGATGGAACAGCGGTGATAGGGGGAAAGGCAGAGGTGTCGGGTAATGCCCTTGTTGCCGGTATGGCACGGGTTGAAGAAAATGCCGTTGTGTCGTGTGAAGCAAAGGTATTAGACGATGCAGAAATATATGAAAAAGCTAGGGTGACGGGATATGCAAGAGTTGAGGGGGCTAAGGTTGGAGGGTCCGATGTCTTGAGTGGAGCCACGTGTTTGCAGGAAAAGAAGGAGTGGAATAAGGCAGGAATAATGACGAAGATTGTAACCTATCTCAATGGAAAGATGGAGGGGGAATGTATGACATGCTATCCGAATGGCAATACGAAAGAGATTATTACCTATAAGAACGGCGTAAAGGAGGGACTATATGAGGCATGGCATGAGAATAGAGAAATGAAAGAACGCGCCTATTATAAGAATGACCTCCGTCACGGCCTGTATGAAAGTTGGAATGAGGAGGGTAAACGGACTGCCCGCCGCGTATTCAAGAACGGCGAAGAGGTAAAGAATCCCTTGCAGAAGCTTTTCAAGCCCAAGAAACGTGGCCTGGGCCTATAGTTTTTAACTCTAAAATCAAACACAATGGAACCCGGATATAAGCAACTCGCCTTGTCCTTCGATGAACCCGTTGAAGAAGTGAGATATGATGTCTTGTTGGAACCCGAACCACTGCGGGAGGAGGTTGATTTTGCCAATGTGCAACGTGTTTTTGAAGAGAGTAAGGTCTTTCAGTTTTCTGCTCCCAATAAGATAAGACAGCCGAGGGATGTGGCGTATATCTTTAAGCAACTGGAAACCGCTGCGGTGGAAAATGCGTTTGCGGTGCTGGTCAAGAACGGAAAACCAACTGTCATTCATTTGAGTATGGGTAGGATAGATGCTACCTATGCGCCGATGGATTCGGTGGTGGCGGCGGATAAGAAGATAAAAGCTGAAAAGGTATATTTTATTCACAATCATCCGAGTGGTAATATCAAAGCAAGCGTTCAGGATATACGGATGTTGGAGAAGTGGAGAAATTTCTTCGGCGACAAGATGCAGCCAGGGATTATCATCAATACGAGGTCGGGACTGTATGGAGAATTTGATTTAACCCAACAATCGTCATCCCATGAATTGGTGGCAGGGGAAGAACGGCAATATCCTGTGAAATTATACTCTTTTTCAAAACTCGTGTTTGAAAAGGAGTATCAAGAGACAGAGAAGGTTCAAAGCTCGCGAGATGTCGCTCAATTTGTTTCCTCTCAACGGCTTGGAAAAAGGCCTAAATTGTCGTATCTGGTTCTGTCGACGGGAGGTGATATCCAGGCCAACATACATACACACTATAGTAACATTCAGACCAAGAATATCAAGGATTTATCGCAACAGATTATCCGGGATGTCGTTATGTTTGGAGGAAGCAATGTAGTTAGTTATGGTTCTGCGAAAATCGGGAGAAACATAATAGAAAGTTTATCCCATGAACTTAAACAAAATGAGATAAAGCTACTGGACCATATTCAACTTTTGCAAGAGCCTGGCTTGCAAGAGTTGAAGAGTGATTTGGGGTTGGGAACGGGGACATATCAATATAAGTCTGCCTGCGAGATGGGATGGATTAATCCTTTTCAGGAACCTGAAGTGAGTTATGGTAATGAGCAGAATCTGTTTCAGCGTGTCGATGGATCGATCTCTCCGCGTGCTACGGAACGGCAGGTGGAAGCGATAGCCATGCAGTTGAAAAAACTAGGATTGAAAGGGGAAGTGCGTATCATGGACGGGGTTGATGAACTTGTGAAAGAGGCGCGGAAGAGTGTGCAAAAAAAAACAGCACCCGAAACCGCGGCAGCAGCCGAAGAGGCCACCATACCCACTGCCATTTCGAGTGCTGAGGGCGCAAAGGTACTGAAAAATATTGAAACCCTTGCAGAGCAATATCAAGAAAAGGTAAACGGACGTTCAAGAACCTTCATCGGTGATGTCGCTAATGCATTGGGTATAAAAGCCACAAATAAACCAAGCCGATACAAGACGTTCGAGGCGAAGAACGGAAGGAAATTCACTATCCGCCTGAGCAATCACAATGCAACGGTTTCAAATTTCGACAATGTAAACGAAATCAACGGGATAAGCATAGTCGTTACCGGACAGAGAAATAGCGGTATTGTCAATGACGGTAATGCCCATATCGTGGAGTTCTTCTATTCCGAAAAGGCTTTGCGCAGTGCGGACGGCAAACCGTTGGCGGCCATTATCCGCTCGATAGAACAAGCGTTATACAGCGGCGAGTATAAGGATACGACAGGACTTGCGCAGGTGGAGGAAGTGAACGGCTTGGATGCAATCCGTCTGCAGAGTGTGTTCCACGGCAGTCCGCACGATTTCGAGGCGTTCGACTTCTCGCATATGGGGAAAGGTGAGGGAGCTCAGGCATATGGTTGGGGTGGATATGTTACCGAGGTGGAAGGTATAGGAAAAAGCTATGCGGAGCAAAAGAACGGCAGGGTTCTATACAGAGGCAAAAGAAGAACAGAAATAGAAAGGTTATATCATGATGACGTATCGCCTTACGGCACCATATTATCCGTCATTTATAAATTGGAAGATGGCCATAGTTTCGATGAAGCGATAAAGAATCTAAGAATTGATTATAAGGCTTCATTGGAATACGAAGAACGAAACGGAGGTGAATATACTGAGGGTTGGAAAAAAAACTTGGCCGAATTGGAAGCGCTTTCAGCCGATGATTTCAGCGTAGTTCCAGGCCGTAACCTATACCACGTTGAGATACCGACCGAGCAGGACGGCAACTATCTGCGGTGGGAAGAAAGAGTATCGGATAAGACGCTTAACAAAATAGTTGCATCATTGGAAAAGGCTGGAGTAGATATTGATTTCATGGTTCCAAATGATATGAAAGAAGCATCCACAAAGACGAAGATATTGTATTGGACGAATGTAAATAGAAACGGAAGTGCTTTATACGATGCTATAAGAGCGGCATTTGGAAACAACGCCCGTGCCGCTTCGGAATTATTATCCTCCCTCGGCTTCGTGGGTGTATCTTATCCTTCGCAATATTATAGCGGTGGCCGCAAAGACAATGCGCGTAACTACGTTATCTTCAAGGAATCGGATATGAAGATAACCGACCATATCCGTTACGAGCAAGACGGTAACGGCGAGATTGCGGGGGCGACATTGCCTAACGGCGATGTGCTGTTGAACCGCGAGGTCATGCGTGTGGACACGCCTTTCCATGAGTTCGCGCACAAGTTATTTACCTATGCCAAGGACAATAGGGCGGCAAGCCATCTGTATGATGCGATATGCCGTTACGCGCAGGCTGCGCCTCAATCCGTGAAGAACTATGTGAGCACGCATTATTTGGGTCTTTCGGAAGATGCCTATTTGGACGAGGTGTTCGCCTGGGCGTTGTCAAAACAGAGCGAGCGAGGATTAGAGACCTTCCTGAAGAAGCGAGGTCTTTTGGAAGACAAGACGGCACGGACGTGGTACGGACAGATGTGGGCTACCATTAAGGCTTTGTGGGAGGGAGTCCGTCCGATGATATCGGGTTTATTGGGGCGTAATTACGCTGACCTGAGTGTATTTGATGCCTACGATGAGATGGAGACGGAGAAAACGGGCAAAGCATTGTACAACCTAATGATGGGAGGCAAAGCGTTGCCGGGTGCGGTGGAACGTGCTGTTTCTGAAATGGGAATAAGATACCACTTTATCGGGGAAAAGGGGGCGACGAACCTTGATAGGACCGAGGAAGTCACGATAAGGATTGACAACCTTTCCGTGGCGCGGGAAATGGAAACCGCCGGCAAGGCGGCCAAGACTATCAAGATAGCGACTGGATGGGAACGTGGTGCAGACGGTAAGTGGCGGTATGAAGAGCCTGATTTTGAGGTTGATGTAAAAGGCTTGGCGCGGAAGAACCGCCTTTATGACAAATTGCCTTGGGGAAAGGAATATGATGCACTTGTCGACAAGATTCTTGATGGCGGAGAGTTGAGCCCGAAAGAGAGCGTCCGCTTCGAAGAACTTTCCGAAAGGGTGAATGAAATGCGGAAAGTTTACGAGAAGAGCGATATCCGTTACCTTGACGATTATGTCAAGGATAAGAAATTATTTGATGCCTATCCGGAATTCAAGCAGGTGCGGGTGGAACTGTATGATGCCCCCAAGGACAACGGGGCTCTTTATACGGGAGCCACCTGGTATGCCGGCCAAAATTTGATACGTATAAATGAACAGGTTTTGTCGCAAGATGATTTCAGGAGTGTTTTGACACATGAGGTGCAGCACGCCATACAGGAGACGGAGGGATTCGCACGGGGAGGGAACCGTTATACTTATCGGAAACATATCGCTTCCTTGAAAGAAAAACATGACGCTTGGTCTATGCAGTCGGAATTTGACCGAAAGCATGCGGAACTTGGAGAGGATGCCGCTCCGATAGATGTTTACAATGCTTTGCGTGATGAATATCATTCTGACGGGTTTGAATTCGGAGATGGCTTTATCCCGAGCCGTGATGCGTTTGATAAAGGTTTTAACCTTTGGACTCGTGGGTATGATAAAGAAGGGTATGAAGATGCTTACAAAGAGTATCAAAGCCTTACCGACAAATTTGGGCATGGTCTTGGCAATGACCGATACAGGGAACTTTCGGGCGAGGTGGAGGCGCGTAACGTGCAGTCGCGCCTGAGCATGACCCCGGAGGAACGCCGCGCATCGCTGGCCTCGGAAACCGAGGATGTGGCGCGTGAGAAACAGATATCCCTGAATGAGACACGGGAAGCTGCTGCTGTGCAGCGGGTTTCATCTCCTGCCTCCAAGAAACGGACTGTTGTGAAGCCCCGTAAGCGTGGGCGTGGATTATAATCTTTAAATTTGTACATATGAAAGCAGTGATAGCAGAAAAACCGAGCGTGGCACAGGATATTGCCAAGATATTGGGCGCGAATGGCCGTAAGGACGGCTATATGGAGGGCAACGGCTACCGCGTCACCTGGGCCTTTGGCCACCTTGTTGAGTTGGCTATGCCCGCGGAATACGGCTGGGAGGGTTTCAAGGCCGAAAATCTGCCGATGATTCCCGAGACGTTCAAACTTGTTCCCCGCCAGAAGAAAGACGGCAAGAAGATGTCGGCCGACCCGGGGGTGTTGAAGCAGCTCAAGATTATCAAGGAGGTCTTCTCCGGGAGCGATGAGATTGTGGTGGCCACCGATGCCGGGCGGGAAGGGGAGTTGATATTCCGATACATCTACAATTATCTGCATTGTAAAACGCCGTTCAAGCGGTTGTGGATTTCCTCTCTCACCGACAAGGCTATCCGCGATGGCTTCGCCAAGCTCCGCCCGGGGAGCGAATACGACAACCTGAACACCAGCGCGGAATGTCGGTCGCAGGCCGACTGGCTTGTGGGATTGAACGCTTCGCAGGCCTTGGCTATCGCCGCGCACGGCAACTATTCGTTGGGGCGCGTGCAGACCCCTACCTTGAAGATGATCTGTGAGCGGTATCTGGAGAACAAGAACTTCGTGCCGCAGCCGTATTGGCAGCTGCTGGTTTCTACCGAGAAAGCCGGTATTAAACTGCCTGTGTGGTCGGATAAGCGTTACGAACAGGCAGAACAGGCACAGGCGGCGGTAGGGCAGATACAGCAAGCCGGACACTTGACGGTGGGCAAGGTGGAACGTAAGGAAGTGCGGCAGGAACCGCCCTTATTGTATGACCTCACAGCTTTGCAGAAGGAGGCCAACACGAAGTTGAACTTCTCGGCCGACAAAACTCTCTCTGTCGCTCAGAGCCTCTATGAGAAGAAAGTGATGTCCTATCCGCGCACGGGAAGCCGCTACATTTCGGAAGACGTTTTTGAAGAGATGCCCGAAAGAATAGCCTTGCTTGCCGGTTATGAGCCCTTGGCGAAACAGGCCAGGGCCATGCAGGGGATGTCGCTTAACAAGAAGTCGGTGGACGATAAGAAGGTGACGGATCATCATGCCCTGATTATTACCGAGAACCTGCCTGGAGGGAACACCTTGACCGTCGATGAAAGTAAGGTCTACCACTTGGTTGCTTCGCGGATGCTGGAGGCGTTCCATGCCGCCTGTATCAAGGATGCCACCACGGCAACCCTGACGGCGGCCGATGTGACCTTTACCCTGCGCGGCAGCATCATCAAGACACCGGGCTGGCGGTCTATCCGTAATGAAGTGGAAGAAACGTCAGAAGATAAGGAAGAAGTGGGGGCGTTGCCTCCTCTTGCGGAGGGAGAGAACTTGCCCATCAGGAAGGTGGAGATGGTCGAAAAACAGACCAAGCCCAAACCGCTGCATACCGAAAGTAGCTTGCTGGCCGCTATGGAAACGGCTGGGAAAGACATTGAGGACGAAGAGGAACGCGCCGCGATGAAAGACATAGGCATCGGTACGCCGGCCACCCGCGCGGCCGTCATAGAGACCCTGTTCAGGCGGGAGTATATCGAACGGCAGAAGAAATCGCTTGTGCCGACCAACAAAGGCCTGGCGGTCTATGAGATAGTGAAAGACAAGCTGATTTCCGATGTGGCCATGACGGGGCGCTGGGAAACGGCCCTGAACCGTATCGCGGACGGCCAGGGCAAGGCGGAGGCATTCAAGGGGGCTATCGTGCAATACACTAAGCAGATTACGCAAGAGTTGCTGGCCGTGCAGGGCGACAAGCTGCGCTCGGATGCGGCCGCACCTGTTGTGACCGTCAAATGTCCGCTTTGTGGGGGTGAAGTGAAGTTGTTTCCGAAACTGGCCAAATGCACCAACGAGGCCTGCGATTTGAAGATATGGCGTGAGATTGCCGGCAAGAAGTTGTCCGACAAAGACCTGACCACCTTATTGACCAAGGGCAAGACGGGTGTCATCAAAGGTTTCAAATCCAAGGCCGGCAAGAAATTCGATGCCGCGCTGGAGTTGAAAGATGGGAAAGTGGGGTTTGTGTTCGGGAAATAACAGGTTAAGGCTGATTAAATCGTCCCATATACTCCGCCTTGACCTTATCGGATATGGCGATGTAGGGTTTCATGGCTGCGTAATCGGAATGCCCCGTCCATTTCATGACAACGTTTGCGGGAATACCGAGTGCCAAGGCGTTACAGATAAACGTCCGGCGGCCACAGTGGGTTGTCAAGTACTCATACTTCGGGCGGACTTCCTCGATGCGCTCGCTTCCTGAAAAGAATACTTTCCGTACAGGGGTTGTCAGGCCGGCAAGTTCGCCCAGTTCCCTCAGGTATTCGTTCATCCGCTGGTCGCTGATTACAGGAAGTGCCATGTCTCCGGGATAACACTCTCCCTCATATTTTTCCAAAATGGTTTTCGCGTATTTATTCAGTTCGATATTAAGGGTGTCTGTCGTTTTGATGGTCGTTACCCGGATATGGGTCGGGTATATGTCTGAACGGTGTAAGTTGGCTACGTCCGAGTATCGCAAGCCTGTAAAACAACAAAAACAAAACACATCCCGAACCCGTGCCAGGTACTGTTTCTGTTCAGGAATGGCACAATTATAGACCGACATCAACTCATCCCAATCTAGAAAAACGATGGTTTTCTCCGGTTGTTTCAATCGTGAGGAGAATTTTTTCCAATCGGGTGGGGTCGGGTAGTTATTGTTTTCCGCCCAGCGAAGAAACCACTTCAATAAGCTTAATTGCTTTTGAATAGTGTTGTTGAGAAAGCCAAGGTTTATAAAATAGAGTACAAATTCGGATATGTGTGCCTTATCAAAGTCATTAATTTTTATGCCGGGAGAGAAGCGTTCTATATGGTTTCGTAAAGCCTTGAATTTTTTTGTGGTTGAATCTGTCCAGCCATTCCGTGGGGCTGTATCTACGATGAAACAGGTAATCAAATCGGATACGGCAATCTGAAGGTTTGGACTTTCCTTGGAACAACAGCGTCCGAGACAAGAGGCAAGTTCGTGGCGAAGTTCCTCTTTCGACAAGGGGTTGGAAACATCGTCAATCCTACCCAAGGTTGCTTTGATTTGGTCTAATCCTGCATTAATGATATTATAAGGCATTCCTTGGGCATTGGAGGCACCGCGTTTGACCCTCTGTACCGTCTTTTCCCACAGTTTAAGTGAAATCTTATAACCAGTGGATGTTTGTACTCGGTGTCCATTCGAGGCAACGGATACCCGAATCGAGCAATCGCCGTTTTTGTCTGCGGGTTGTGTCGTGTAGAAGTTTATGTCCATGAGTGTGCCAAAAAAATATTGGTGGTTTTTTGGCACGAAATTAGGCACACTTTTTATATGGTACAGACTGAACCAAACCGAACCAAACTGAACCAAATTTTGAGGAAACTCGCTGAAAAATTGAGAGTTGTTTATTCAGACCGAACCAAACTGAACCAAACAAGCGTAAAATTGTACTCCCACGGGGAATCGAACCCCGATTCCTAGACTGAGAATCTAGTTTCCTAACCATTAGAAGATAGGAGCATCGAGAGGTCCCAAGCAGATTCGAACTGCTGTCAACGGTTTTGCAGACCGGTACCTAACCACTCGGCCATGGGACCATAGGAGATGCGAAATTAGTCAATTTTTTTTATTCGGCAAAAAAAACTATTTTTGCCGTCCCTCTTGAGGGAAAAACAAAGTATTAACCATTAAGAAAGGAAAAGGTATTTAGTATGATTATTGTTCCTGTAAAAGAAGGCGAGAACATCGAACGTTCGTTGAAGAAACTCAAACGTAAGTTTGAAAAAACGGGTGTTATCAGAGAGCTGAGAAACCGTCAGAAGTTTACCAAGCCCTCGGTTGTCGCTCGGGAACGCAAACTAAAGGCCATTTACATCCAGAAGTTGCAGACCGAAGCGGAAAACAACGCGATGTAAGAAATGAGGCGGGCAACGGTCCCGCCTTTTTTTTTGCCTAAACCTCACCCTATGGAAAAGCCCAGACTCTTTATAGAAACCTACGGCTGTCAGATGAATTTCGCCGATTCGGAAATCCTGGTTTCTCTCTTGCAAGATCATTACGACACCACGCAGGACTATGCCGAAGCCGACTTGATTTTAGTGAACACCTGTTCGATACGCGACCACGCCGAACAGAGGGTNTTCAACCGNCTCAAGGAATTCACCGCCCTCAAGAAAAAACGTGCCTCGCTGAAGGTGGGCGTGGTGGGCTGTATGGCCGAGCGTTTGCAGCAAGACCTTCTCGACGCGGGCATNGATTTGGTGGTGGGNCCCGATGCCTACCGNTCCTTGCCCGATTTGTTGCAAAGGGTGCAGGCGGGGCAGAAAGGCATCGACGTGTTGCTNTCCGAAGAAGAAACCTATCACGATATAGCGCCCGTGCGTTTGGGAGAGAACCGTGTTTCGGCCTTCATCTCCATTATGCGCGGCTGTCAGAATTATTGCTCCTATTGCGTGGTGCCCTATACGAGAGGCAAGGAACGCAGCCGCAATGCCGATACCATTGTGCGTGAAGCCGCCGATTTGGTGCAGAAAGGCTATAAGGAGGTGACGTTGTTGGGNCAGAATGTAAACTCTTATCGTACGGGGGATGTGAACTTTGCCGAATTGATGCGGCGTGTGGCAAACATCAGTCCGCAACTGCGCGTGCGTTTCTCCACCTCCCACCCGAAAGACTTGTCGGACGAGCTTATCCATGTCATGGCGGAATATCCCAATATATGCAAGGCCATTCATCTGCCTGTGCAGTCGGGCAGTTCGGCCATGCTCAAGAAGATGAACCGCAAGTACGACCGGGCGTGGTATTTAGACCGCATCGCCGCCATTCGGGCCGAACTGCCCGACTGNGCCATCACCACNGACATCATTGCGGGCTTTTGCGGGGAGACNGAAGAAGACCATGCGCAGACCTTGAGTCTGATGCGTGAAGTGGGCTACGACTCGGCTTTCATGTTCAAGTATTCCGAGCGCCCCGGCACCTTTGCNTCCAANCANTATCCCGATGATGTGCCCGAAGAGGTGAAGCTTCGCCGTCTGAACGAAATCATTGCCTTGCANCAGGAACTTTCCCACGAGAGCAACAAGCGCGATGTGGGNAAGGAATTCGAAATCTTGGTGGAAGGTGCGTCAAAGAAAGACAAGAAGCAGTCTTTCGGGCGCAACAGTCAGAATAAAGTGATTGTTTTCGATAACAAGAACGGGGCGGTTTCCATAGGCGACTATGTGCGCGTTGTTGTGGANTCGTGCACGCCCGCCACGCTTATNGGCNGGTTGGTTTAGTCGTTNATNCTTAANNCGCCGCGCCGGTCANCACNAATTTCACGGTTTTCACCGCNGTNTTTCCNTGCACGTCCGTGGCCACTATCCGACAGATATAGATGCCGTTCTGCAGACGCACGTCCGCNGGNTNCCAACGCAGACATACCGAATGGCCCGTGGCTTCGGGCATGGAGTACATCGCTTCCGTNACACGCGCCCCCCGCAGNTCGAANACCTGCAAGGTGCATTTCTCTATGCTTCCCGCCTCGCCGTTGTGCGTGAAATAGAATTTCACCTCCTGCCCCCGACAGGGATTGGGCGCGGCCATCAAATCGAAGAGCTCGAACCGTTCCGCACCGTTTATCTCGAAGACCAAGGTGGCCGTGGTCGAAATATTGTTGATGTTCCATACCTTGAGTTTGGCCGTATGCTTGCCCGCCTGCAGGTCGTTCAACAGATACGAGAGCGTGCCCGAACGGTAACTGCCCAAATCATAACGAAATAAATCGTTCACCACAAGGGGATTACGCTCGTCGCCGTCTATCACCAACGTCATATCGTGTCCCAAACCCGAACCGGTGGTATTGATGCCGAAATCNTCGTTGATTTCGGCATAGAGCGTGGGGGAGACACCCACGGTGAGGCCTCTCGAATCGGGGCCGTCCANACGGAGCCGCACCACAGGCGGGTTGGTGTCGATAACCGCGCTCTCGTCAAAACCGCCCACCACCAACCGGTTGTAACTGCCGTCCGCGTCCATGCTGTCGCTATAGGCATAGTAGATGATTTTTCCGAAACCATATTCATAGCGGATATCTTTGGGAACCATGAACGAGATTTCGAACNTTCCGTCCTTCACCTCGGTCTCCCCTTGAAAAATCAGACTGTTCTGTTGTTGGTAGGATACCTGTTCGTTGTAGGAGTCTCCGTATCCCCGNGCATTATACAATCCCAAGGTTTTGGAAACGAGGGGTTTGTCGTATACTTTCGTGATGATTTTTCCGTTGAAACCGGACAGGATGTTTCCTTGCAGGTCGGTTACGCAACCTTCTATCTTGGCCGCCCCCAGAGCCCGAATCGTATCGGAAACCGAGAGNGTTTCGACCCGGCCTTGCGGCAAGGCCACTTTCAATCCGGGATCTCCGAACAACAGGAATTTCTGTCCGCCTCNGCTTGTATTGTGANTTTTCGCCGTCAGAAACGCTTCGCCTATGGTGGGAATCTTTCCCAAAGACTTATCGGTGAGGGCATAGAGGAAACGGCTGAAAATATCTTCGATGTTTCCGGTCAGCGCTGCACGCGAGGTGGCCATGATGGCGATGCCGCCTCCATGTTCGTGCAATACCAGNCGNTCGGCTCCCGATACCTGCCCGACATTGTCAAAACGGGCGAAACTGCACGACGAGGCNACGGAAATCGGAAAAGANGTGTTCTGCTTGAGGTTGTCGATGATGTGATTGGTGAGNATTTTCTCGTCCGACCACGCATCCCAGCCGCTGTGGCCGTAATACCCCACAAAGAGCGAACCCTCTTCGTATCTCCGTCGGATGGCGTTTTCCAAAGCCGGTACGCGGGTGGAGGTGGAAGAAGACGTGCGGGCGTAGGCATCCGAGTAGAGTTTGTTGAGNTGAAATTCGGGGTGAAGCGAGGCGAAACCGTCACGTTTCAGGATGGACGATTCCATAGCCGTCTCGAAACCGTCGTCGGTCACCACTGTCACTTCGCTTTTCCAATCCCCGAAATTGCGGGGGGAGGAATAAATGTCTATTTTCTCCACGGCATTTTCGGCTTCCTGCACCGTGTGGACGGGAATACGTCCCACGGCCACATCCATTGTGCCGCGTTTGGAATAGTCGTAGGGCGATATGCCCTCGCCCGAGCCTGTGTAGGCGAAATTTTCGTCCAGGGGGTCGCCGCCGCCTTCATCGCTGTTGCCGAACGACTGCAAGGTCGACACGAAATCGCTTTCCTGTCCGAGAATGTTCTTATAGTCGTAGGAGGCCGCTCCGAACAGGCATAGGAAACGGGGCTTGCGCAGGCTGTCGGAATTGTCGGAGAGTTTCTTCATCAATAAGCGGAAAGCCGAAGGATCCTTGGCTCCCGACGAAAATTCGTTGAACACCGTCTGCGTGGTCGCCACCAACGTGGTATAACCGTCTTTTTCGCGGTGAATCCGCGCTATTTCCTGTGCCTGCTCCACAAAGGAGGGATGCGAGACAATCACATAGTCGATGTTGCGTTCGGCGTGCAGATTCTGCGGTTGCACCAAGCCGACGAAGCGGGGTTTGGGACACGTGGAGGCCTCGAAAACCGTGTACTCGTGCAAGGTGTTGTCGGCTTTTGCGGCAAATTCGCGATAATTCCCGCTTGCGTTGACCTGCATTTCGCGGAGGTTGTAGATGTCGGTCACGTCCCATACGTGCACTTCGCGCGACGATTCGATACGGAAGCGGACATCTTCCGAAACGCCTTGCGGGGAGCGGAAATTCAGGCTGCCCGAGGAAAGGGAGAGACGGCGGTTGTAAGTTACCGTGATTTTGTCTACGTAACCTTCTCCGGCCGAGGATTCCTTATTGTAGAGAAACGAAAAGGCGGCCTTTTCTTCCGAAACGGGGAAGTTGAGGGTGGTTTCGGCGAATTGCGTGCAGGCGGATTCCTTATAGAGATAGAGAGGCCGTGTGTTCTCTCCGATTTGCAGGGTAAAGGAGGCGGTTCCGGAGGAGGTTCTTCCTGCAGTCCGGATATAGGCCGAGGCAATATCCCCGCGCACCGCCCCCGGCAGGGCTATGAGGATGTCGTGCGAGGTGCCGCCGCTCAAAAAACGTTCGCCCAACCATGTGGCGCCGCCTTCGCATACGTTATACAGTTCCTGTTCGTGGTGCACATAGTCGGGAAAGACCTCGATACGAGGGGCCGAGGCCTCTGCCGAAGTAGTTTCCGTGGGAATTTCGGGGACGTATTCGGCTTGGGTTCCCACAAAATAGTAGGTGGTGTCGCAGTAGGGATTGATGGCAACGGAAAAAGTGCCGGACTGTGCCTGATACGTGGCGCGTGCCTGCGATTGGGCGTAAAAGACCAGATAGTCGCCCGGGCCGAACATGCCGTCTTGGTTCGGGTCGTAGACCGAAAAGGGCAGGGCGGCGAGGTCGTCGTAAATATCGGCGGTGTTGAAATAGGGAAGAGGTCCCGATACATTGCCGTAGACCGCCAGTTTCCGCGTAGGGAGTGGAGCGGAAACCAATCCTGCGGACACGAGGTCTTCGTAGGTAATCCTATAAACCCCGTTTTGGGTTACGCCTACTTTCAGACTTGTGCCGAGGGCGAGTACCGAATACGATTTGGGATGCTGCGGCGTAGGGTAGGTCTGTGCCTGCAAGAGGGAAACAGGCATGGATAAAAGCGCACCGAGCAAGCCGGCAAACCATCGTATATGACAATATCGTGCTTTCATTAAAGAGTAAAGATACAAAATCTTCATGAAACCGCGTGCGGGAGGAACCGATTGTGGCCTACGCCCGTGCATATGGCACTGCCGAGAGGTCGCAGAACTTTTTGTCGGCAAATTTGAAACTGCCCGCGATGCCCACCATGGCGGCGTTGTCGGTGGTGAACGAAAACGGCGGTATAAACGATTCCCAGCCGTAAAGAGCCTGCGCTTTCTCCATTTCGCCGCGCAAGAGCGAATTGGCCGACACGCCCCCCGCGATGGCCACTTGTTTGATACCCGTTTGACGGGCGGCCTGCACGAGTTTATCCATCAGGCTTCCGATAACGGCCTTCTGCACGCTTGCACAAAGGTCGTTCTTGTTTTTCTCGATAAAGTCGGGGTCTTTCTTGAGCTCGTCGCGCACCAGATAGAGAAAGGAAGTCTTGAGCCCGCTGAAGCTGTAGTTGAGTTTGTCCATGCGGGGACGGGCAATCTTGAAACGGTCGGGGTCGCCCTCTTTGGCCAGACGGTCTACCACTGGGCCGCCGGGGTAGGAAAGCCCCATGATTTTGGCGGCCTTGTCGATGCATTCGCCCGCCGCATCGTCGATGGTGCCGCCCAGCACCTCGAAACGCGAGGGGCTTTCCACTTTCAGAATCTGCGTGTGGCCGCCCGAAACCAAAAGACACAGGAACGGGAATTTCGGTGCGTGGTGATATTCGGGGGTGCGGATGAAATGCGACAGCACATGGGCTTCCAGATGATTCACCTCCACAAGGGGAATATGCAGCGAGAGCGAAAGCGCTTTGGCAAAGGACACCCCCACAAGGAGCGAACCCATCAGTCCGGGGCCTCTTGTAAAGGCGATGGCGTCGAGGTTTCCGGGTTTCATGCCGGAGGTCTTCAGCACGGCGTCCACCACGGGAACGATGTTCTGCAAATGCGCCCGTGAAGCCAATTCGGGGACCACACCTCCATACATCTCGTGCACTTTCTGACCGGCGATGAAGTTCGCCAGCAACAGATCGTTTTCGAGCACGGCGGCCGAAGTGTCGTCGCAGGAAGATTCTATGGCAAGAATACAGGACATTTTGTTTAAATTTGCAAAGCATCGCAAAAGTAGGAAAAATTGGCAAAAAAGGCGCTTAAAAGGTTCAAGAACATCTCGCTGGGGCTGCTTGCAGGCTTGGTCTTCCTCCTTTTGCTGGCTGGAGGCCTTTTGAACGCACCTTTCGTGCATAGGTTCGTGGCCGGCAAAGCCGCCGATTGGGCCACCGAATACATGCACTGCAAGGTGGACATGGGCAAGGTGGAGTTGGTCTTGCTTAAACGGAGCCTGCGGGTACACGATCTGGTGATTTACGACTGTCAGGGACAGCCCACCGTTTATGCCCGCGAAGCTTGGGCGGTGCTTCACGATTTCGATTTCAAGAATCTCACCCTTCAGAATGCCCGCCTCACCGATCCCTGCATCCGTATCACCCGCTACGAGGGAGACAGTATGTCCGATTTCAAGCGGGTGCTCAAGAAAATCGCCGTTCGTCCCAAAAAAGACTCCGCTTTGCGCAAGCCTTTTCAGATGCTTGCGTTCGAAATAGAAAACGCCACATTCTACTACGACGATTTTAACCGTCCCGAAAAAAACAACGGTACCGTGGATTTCAAGCATATCCGGCTCACGGAGGGCCATCTCAAGGGGCGGAATTTCTACACGCGCATCGGTGTGGTCCGTGCCGATATCGATCACCTGCGCGCCAAGGAGGGGAGCGGCGTGAAGATAGAGGATTTCGCCACGCACATCGAATTGGACAAAGGAGAATTGCATTTCACTTCGGCGCATATCAAGACACAGGGAAGCGATTTGAATCTAAACCTTTCGCTCGAGGCCGGTGTGCCCGATTGGAAACCCTATGCGGATTTCGTGCATCGGGTGCGCTTGGAGGCTGACGTGCGACCCTCGAGGCTCGCTTTGCCCGACTTGCGCCGTTTTGTGGCGGCGGTGGGCGAGATGCAGGGCAGCGTGAATCTTTCCTCTCAGGTGAAAGGGCCTGTTTCCGACCTCGATCTGCACAATCTGAAACTCGCTTTCGGCACACACACCGCCTTGCAGGCCAACTTGCAACTGCAAGGTCTTCCCGACACCCTCAACCTCAATCTCGACTTGCACCGGCTTCATGCCGAAAAACAGGATTTACGGCATCTTGTGTTGCCGAATGGAGAAACCCTTCCGTTGCCCGAAATATTGCAGGATTGGGAGGCGTTGACCTTGAACGGAACCCTTAACGGCAATCTGGAAAAATTCGCCTCCGATTTCGACCTGAAAAGCAATCTGGGAAATATCCGTTTCCGCAATTCCGTGGTGGACACGCTCGGGGGACCGGCCGTGATGGTGGGCCGTCTGGACGCCTCTTCCATCCGCTTGGACAAACTTTCCGGCATGGATTCCCTCCTCGGTTCGGCCGATTTCGGTGCCGACTTCTATTTGGTGGGCAAAACCTTCGAAAACTTGCATTGCGAAGTGGACGGTACGGTTTCGAACCTGCAGGTTTCCGACAAGACGCTTCAGCCCGTAAAACTCGATTTACATCTGCAGAAAGGCTTTTTCGGGGGCAGGGTGGAGTGTCGGGATCCCAATCTGGATTTCCGTTTGTCGGGAAATCTGGATTTCCGTGCAAACGACTCCCGTTCGCACTGCGAGCTGGATTTGCGCAATATCGACTTGAAGCCCCTGCGTCTGTTCGGTGATACGGGCGATTTCAGGGCCGCCACCTTTCTTCGGGTGGCTTTTACAGGCAGGCAATACGATTCGATAGATGGACATATCCGCTTGATGAATACAAAAATACACAGGCTCGGCGCTTCGTATGCCATGCCCGATATGCGTCTTGCACTGGTAAGGGAGGGCGAGCACCGATGGGCCTATGTGCGTTCGGGTTTGTTGGATTTCGATTTGTATGGTTTCTGGAGTTTCGCCAGTCTGGACGATCAGGTCCGGCATCTTCTCGCCTTGCAGATACCTGCCCTCTTCGATACAGTTCCGGCGCAGGGTATGTATGCCGATTCCATACATCCCATGCACTATACGATGCACTTGAAGGTCAAGGAGGCGGATACGTTGCTGCAACTCTTTTTTCCGGACGTGCGCATTCCCGTGGGGTTGAGCGGGGAGATGAATTACGAAGGCGATGCGGAAAGGCTCGCTTTTTCCCTCGATTTGCCCTATCTGCAATATCATCGGTTCGCCTATATGAACGGCGGGATACAGGCGGAATTCTCGCCTGAAAAGACTTCGCTCCTCACGCAGGCAGGTTCCCTGTATCTGGACGACAGCATCCGGCTGCCGAATTTCTCCCTCTCTCTTGTCGGGGCGGAAAAGGATGTGTTGGATTATGCCCTGATGTGGGACGGCGCCCTAAAATCGGGGCTTTACGGAAATTTTCACTTTTATCCGGGGCCGGGAATCCGCTTCGAAATCGAAGAGAGCGGGGTGTTTTTGGAAGGAAGCCTGTGGCGGAATTACGAGGGAAGTTATCTGTTTTTTGCTCCCGACTCCATCATTTTCGGACAGTTCGGTTTCCGTTCGTCCGATGTCCGGAGCGGGGTGGTGCTCAATGGAGAGCTTTCCCACAAGCCCTCTTCGCATCTTCGTGTCGATTTCGATGAATTTTCGTTAGACTACCTGCATTATTTCCTTCGCAAAATCCATATGGAGGTGGAGGGAAATATCAACGGCTACGCGCAGGTGAACGATTTTTACGAGATGTTTTCCTTCGAGGCAGATTTGAATATCGATAGCCTTCTCATCAACCGTCATCCCTACGGACGCTTGGAGGTGGGTTCGAGTTTCAGCCGCAAAGATGCCATAAGTTTGGGCGTTCATCTCAAGGAAAACCGTCAGAGCAAGCCTTTCGAAACGCTTTCGTTCGACGGCACTTTCTACCGCACGCAGGGCAAGAAACTCGACTTCAGGGGTAAGGTCAACGCTTTTCCCGTCCATTTCCTTTCGGGTTTCCTCGCATCGGTGGCTTCCGGTCTGGAGGGTACGTTGAACGGAGACCTGAAGGTGGGCGGCACGCTTTCTGC
Source organism: bacterium (assembly GCA_014803485.1). Lineage (GTDB taxonomy): Bacteria > Bacteroidota > Bacteroidia > Bacteroidales > P3 > Pullibacteroides. Next base: position 28,385 of record JAAVBQ010000025.1, read on the forward strand.
TCCGGCTCTGTATGCGGAGGTCAAGACGAACAATCTTTCGGCCACCATTCCGTTTTTGGGCACGCGCTACACTTTTACCGACATGGCTCTGCAGCTTACGTCCGACAAGATTTCCTTTGAACGCGGACGTTTCACCGACGAGGATTTCCGTTCGAACGGAACGTTGAAGGGCTCCATTTCTCACCACAATTTCAAGAATATGCGCCTCGATATGGGTTTGGATTTTCAGAAACTTTTGGCGGTCAATACCAAGCGTTCGCACGATATGCCGTTTTGGGGAAAGGTTCTGGCTTCGGGCGCGTTGCGCATCAACGGTCCGGTGAACGATTTGGCCGTTTCGCTTTCGGCGGTGGTGGACAATCCCTCCGACATCCATTTCGATTTCTCGACCATGTCGGTCAACAGCGGAGCCAATTTCATTCAATTCGAATCCGAAACCCCCGTGGCGGAAGACAGTTCGAAGCTTTCGTTCGAGAAATTCTATGCCCGCACCCGCAGTCTGGCACGCAGACGGAGCAACCATCTTTCCATGGATTTGAGTCTGGGAATCAATCCGGGCCTGGCGGTGTCGGTGGGATTGGGCAATACGGCCATGGACGGCACGCTTTCGGCCACGGGAAACGGCCTCCTGCGCCTTTCGTCCAAGAACGGCACCACGCGGCTTTTCGGAACCTATACCATCAGCGACGGGGAATTCGATATCTCGATGGTCGACATCATCAACAAGAAGTTTGAGTTGGAAGAGGGCGGCACCATTTCGTGGGTGGGTCCCATCGACGATGCCCGCATCCATGTACGGGCCGGCTATCAGACCCGTGCGAGTCTGTATCCTATCCTGTCCCAGTTCTCGACTACCGACGAGGACCGTCGCATGCAGAAGAGCGATGTGAAGAGCATCATCATTCTCAGCGGAAACCTGCTGAATCCCGATATCAGCTTCGATATCGATTTGATGAATACCGACGAGGATTCCAAAGACAAGTTTTTTGCGGTGGTGAAGAAAGACGACGAAGACGAAATGCTCCGTCAGACGTTTTCCTTGCTGATGTTCAACTCCTTTATGGCGCTCGACAACAGTAGCGCGGGAATAGGCAATGCCGCCCTGTCTTCTTCCTCCGACTTGCTTTTCAGTCAGTTCAATAACTTCCTTTCCCAATTCACCGAGAATTTCAACATAGGCCTGAACTACAGCCCCAACGTGAGCGGTTCCAATTCGGGCTTGGTGAATTCCGAGTTTCAGGTGATGATGTCGGGGCAGCTGTTCAACGACCGCCTGCTGATTAACGGCAATTTGGGTGTGTCGGAAAACGGTGCGGCGGGGGTTTCGGCGGGCAGGTCGGCCACGAATGTGGTGGGCGAAGTGGATGTGGAGTGGAAATTTACCGAAGAATTACGCCTGAAGGCCTTCAATCACTCCAACGAACAGGACCTCACCAAACCCGCCAACTCCTATACGCAGGGCGTGGGCGTGGTGTTCAAGCGCGACTTCGACAACTGGAAGGAATTTATCTATGGTTCCAAAGGCAAGCGCACCAAAGAACAGCGTCAGGAAGAACGTGCGCAGAAGCGCGAGGAACGCGAAACGAAAAAGGAATTCCAGAGGGAGGGACGTGAGGCGCGCCGCAGCCGCTGAGAAAAACGCTATCGGATTTTGCGCAGGAATTTATTCCACCGCACCTTTTTAAGACCGTGGGCGTCTTTGTTCCACGAAAACCACACGATATAAGCCTTACCCACCACATGATCCTCGGGCACGAATCCCCAATAGCGCGAGTCGGCCGAATTGTGGCGGTTGTCTCCCATCATCCAATAGTAGTTCATTTGGCATACATAACGGTCGGTCTCTTCTCCGTTAATTAGGATTTTCCCTCCTTCGATTTCCAGGGTATTGTTTTCGTAGATGGTGATGAGGCGATGATATAAAGCCAGATTCGCCAGGTTCAATCGGAGCGTGTCGCCTTGTTTGGGAATATAGACGGGCCCGTAATTATCCACATTCCAGGCATAGACCGAAGGGCTGAAAGGAAAGAGACGTCCATCGCCCCAACCGGCAGGTTCGATAATCGGTTCCACCTTGCTCACGGTCGGCATGGCCGCCAGTTTTTCCACCATTCCGTCCGTCAGGGGCACGGTGCCGTAGGCGGGATTGAACAACATCTTGAGGTCGTCGTTCGACACGCCCAATTCCTGCCACGTCTTGCGGCTCACCACGCCCGGCGAGGGATAGATACGGTAGTTGAACTGCAACTGTTCGGGATTGCAGGCCTTTTCGCCATTCACATATACCTGACGGTCGCGGATTTCGAGCGTGTCACCGCCGATGCCGATGCAACGTTTCACAAAATTCTCACGACGGTCGACGGGGCGGTAGGTGATGCGTCCGAAAGTCTCCTTGTCGTTCCATACCCTTTCGCGGCCCACCTCTTTTACCAAGGTATTATACGAGATATTGCTCTGAAACACACTCGATACTGTGTCACCGTCGGGAAAGTTGAACACCACCACCTCGTTGCGGCGCACTTCGTGCAAACCGGGCAGGCGGTGATAGGGAAGTTCCAGCCACGTGAGGTAGGAGGGTACGTCTTTGGTAAGCGGGAGCGTATGTTGCACGAAAGGGAAGGTGATGAGCGTCTGCGGAACCCTCGGCCCGTAGGCTACCTTGCTCACAAAGAGAAAGTCGCCCACATTGAGCGATTTTTCCATCGACGAGGATGGAATCATGAAACCTTTAAAGTAGAAAGCGTGGATGATGAGCACGACGGTGAGGGCGAACACAAGCGTGTCGAACCACTCGCGGGCGGCGCTCTTCTTGTAGGGAGGAAGGTCTTTGGCGCAGGTGTACTTTTCCTTCTTCACAAAGTGAAGCACGGGAAAATAGACGAAGAAAAACAGGCAGGCGCACAGGCATTCCCAAATGCGGCGGCGTGAATACCCGTAGGTGGTCTCCACACACAGCAACCAAAAGACAAAGACATTGATGAACGGGACAAAGAGGAAGATGAAATGTTGCAGGGTTTTTACTTTCAGGATTTTAATCCAGATGTATTCTCCATAGAAAGGTATGAGCGCTTCCCACGGATTTTTGCCGGCGGAGGTGAATACACCCCACAGCGAGGCTACAAGCAACAGCTTGTAAACCACAATTATCAATAAAAACCCTACTATCATTTATTCTCTATTTTTCCTGCTTCTTCTCCAGAATCTCGTCAATCATGCCGTATTCCAAGGCCTCTTTCGAAGTCATCCAATAGTCGCGGTCGGCATCTTGATAGATTTTATCGTAGGATTGACCGCTGTGCTGGGCGATGATTTCGTAGAGTTCCTTCTTTACTTTCAGAATTTCGCGGGCGGTGATTTCGATATCCGAAGCCTGTCCCTCGGCGCCTCCGAGAGGCTGGTGAATCAGTACGCGCGAATGGCGCAGGGCCGAGCGTTTTCCCTTGGCACCGGCGCAGAGCAATACAGAAGCCATCGAAGCGGCCATCCCCGTGCAGATGGTAGATACATCNGGCGACACATACTGCATGGTGTCGTAGATGCCNAGACCGGCATACACCGAGCCGCCGGGACTGTTGATGTAAATCTGAATGTCCTTTTGGCTGTCCACCTGCTCCAAAAACAGCAACTGGGCTTGGATGATATTGGCCACTTCATCGTTGATGGCCGTTCCCAAAAAGAGAATCCGGTCCATCATCAAACGCGAGAACACGTCCATCTGCGCCACATTCAACTGCCTTTCCTCAATAATGGTGGGGTTGATGTAGGCACGGGTCTGCGATTCAAAGCGGTCCAAGTTCAGACTGCTGATGCCCCGGCTCCGGGCGTATTTACGGAATTCGTCTTTCATGGCGGTTTATTTCTNCTTCTTCTCGTTGTCTTTCTTGAGCACCTCCACAAAGTCTTCCATGCTCAAGGATTTCTTGTCCACTTTCACNTTNTCCTTGAANATNGCNGTGAGTTTTTCCTCGAANACCATNTCGTAGACNCGTCTNACCTCTTCTTCGTTCTTCATCATCGAATCGATGAACATTTCCACGCGCTTCTTGCTTTCCTCGTCTTCGGCNTTCACGGGGAAATACTGCGCCANNACACGGTTCTTGTAGAAATCGCGCAGATCCTGCATCTCGATTTTCATGCCGTATTGTTCGGTGATGCGGTTTTGNATCANTTCCCANCGGAGCGAACGCAGAATCTGCTTCATATCNTCTTCGGGAATGTCGTTNACCGTTTCCTTCTTGTTNTCTTCGGCNTCGCGGTTCTGTTCGGAGAGTACCCAGCGTTTCACGAACTCCTCGTTCAAATCGAATTTGGTGTCCTTGATAATCGCGTCCACCGTATCCACAAANAGNTTCTTGTCGGTNTTCTGACTGTAGTAGCCCGANATNTCGTTGCGCATATGTTCNCGGAANGCCTTTTCATCCTTGATNCCGATGCCGGGATAGGCTTTNTCGTANAGNTCNTCGCCGAGNGCGGCGGGTTCCACNCGGGTGATGCTGTGNATGGCGAAGCGGAATTTGGGAGCGATNTCGGNCANGCGGTCTTCGGTGATATTGAGCATGGCGGCCAAATCGGTCTTGTTCTTGAAGGCCTTTTGGATGTCAAAATCAATCTTGTCGTCCTTTTTCTTGCCGATGAANTGTTTTTGAATGGTTTTGAGCGCAATNTTNTCCACNGCNATCGANGTNTTGACGNNGATGCCGTTTTCTTTGGCTTCGCCCNCTTCGTTCAGTTCGGTGAGTTCACCGCCCAAGGTATCGGTTTCACCCACGNTTTCGGGNCTTTCGATTTTNCCGTAGCGGCGGCAGATGCCCTCCATATGCTTGTCGACCATCTCGTCCGACACGGTGATTTCGTAGCCGCGCACCTTGATTTTNTCGAGNTCCACCTTGATTTCGGGTACCAGACCGATTTCGAACCAGAACGTGAA